>NZ_JBWKYC010000012.1:0-152605 GCF_059423525.1 Arthrobacter sp. GW460-12-1-14-TSB2 | reverse complement strand
ACTAAACGAACGCATAAAACTGCTCCCCGGAAGTCGGAACTGAATTTCTCAGTCCAACTTCCGGGGAGCAGTTCACCAGGTGAGAGAGCGTCGGTGTTTTTCGTGCGAAAAGTGAGAGAGCGTTGAGTCCATACGATCACTAATTCTGATTAAGTGATCATTTTCGGTAGCATTTTGTACATGAGGACTGAAGAGCGGCACCGGTTAATCGGTGAATTGCTGCGGAGCCGTGAAGAGGTGACCGTGGACGAGCTGATGGCCGAGTGCGGAGCGTCCGGCGCCACCATCCGCCGCGACCTGGATGTCCTGGCCATCCACGGCGTACTTCGGCGGGTGCACGGCGGGGCGAAGAGCCTGGTGCTCCGCGGCGAGAATCCCGGTTACGGGCAGCGGGAACTGGAAGAACAGGACGTCAAAGTCCGGATCGCCGCAGGCGTGGCAGGCCTGCTGCAGGACCGCGAACATGTGTGGCTCGACAGCGGAACCACCGCCACCGGGATCGCCCGTCACCTGCGGCAACGTGAACTGACGCTGATGCCCATGTCTCTGCCCGCCCTCAACGCCTTGACCGCGGAAGGCCAGGCCGGACACCGTCCCGCCCTGCTGGTGCCGGGCGGAAGCCTGATCCCCGGCGAGCTGTGCTTCCGGGGCCCGCTGGCCGAGGCCAACATCCGCTCCCTTCGTTTTGATACCGCCGTGGTGACGCCCTGCGCAGTAAACCTCAAAGACGGACTGCTGGCGCACGACCTCGACGATGCCGCCGTCAAGCGCGCCGGACTCGAATCCGCCGGCCGCGTAATAGCAGCCTGCGCAGGCTCCAAATGGAACGCTGCCGCCGTGGCACTGGTAGCAACGCTGGAAGCCGTGGACGTCATCGTCACGGACCGGGTGTTCAGCCCGCAGGAACTCACGCAACTTGGAAAACACTCTGTGAAAGTAGTGAACGTATGAGCATCGCCGTCTCCACCCAGAAGCTGAACGCCGCGGCCGCCGCCACGTTCCTCGTGTTCGGGATCAACGGGCTCGTGTTTGCCAGCTGGGCAGCACGCATCCCCGCCGTCACCGAAATCCTGCACGTGACCTCCGGGCAGATGGGAACGCTGCTTCTCTGCACGGCGGTCGGTTCGTTGATCGCCCTTCCCACGGCAGGGTGGGTGGTGGGACGGATCGGTACCGCCAACGCCGTCCGCGCCAGCGGGCTGCTGGCAGCGCTGGCCGGGGTGGGCGTCGCCCTTTCGCTGACGGCCGAGTCGGTGCCCGGCACGGCCGTGGCCTTGTTCTTCTTTGGAATTGGTGTGGGCCTGTGGGACGTTTCCCAGAACATTGAAGGGGCCGACGTCGAACACCGGCTCAAGCGCACCATCATGCCGCAGTTCCACGCGGCTTTCAGCGGCGGAGCCTTTGTGGGCGCCCTGATCGGCGCCGGCCTCTCCGGACTCGGTGTGGGGCTGCCTGCCCACCTCCTGGTCATCGCCGCCGTGGTGGCGGTGCTCACCATGGTGGCCCCCCGCTACTTCCTGCCGCATATCGCCGCCGAGGTCCCTTCCAGCGGGGACGCAGCAGCACAGAAGGGTGACTCCGCCTGGCGCGACAGCCGCACACTCTTGATCGGCGTTGTGGTCCTTGGCGCTACCCTCACTGAAGGGGCCGGGAATGACTGGATCGCCAAAGCCTCCGTGGACGGTCTCGGCACCAGCGAATCCACCGGCGCACTGATGTTCGCAGTCTTTGTCCTGGCCATGACGGCGATGCGGTTCTGCGGCGGGTTCGTGATCGACAAGTACGGCCGTGTTGCCGTACTGCGGGCCAGTATGGCCGCGGCGGCCGCGGGACTTGGCCTTTTCGTCCTTGCGGGTAACGTGTGGCTTGCGACGGCGGGAGCGGCACTGTGGGGAATCGGCGCGGCGCTGGCCTTCCCGATGGGCATGTCCGCCGCGGCAGACGATCCCAAGAAGGCTGCTGCCCGGGTGTCGGTCGTGTCCACGCTGGGTTACATCTCCTTCCTGGCCGGACCGCCGCTCCTCGGTTACCTGGGTGACCTCACCGGGATCCATCTCGCCCTGCTCGCCATCATGGTGCCCATCCTCGTGGCGCTCCTTCTCGCCGGCGCGGCAAAGCCCTTGCCTGGTGCGCCGCTCCGCAACGAATAGCACCCGCGGCAGCCACCCCGGCAGCCAACCCAGTGATCCGCAGGGTCGGCGGTAGGGTGGGGAAATGCGAAGGATGCTGAGGAAAGGCCCGGGCCTGCTTGCCGGGCTGGACCGGAAGTTGCTCAAGGCCGTGTCCGACCTGCCGGGCGGAAACCATGATGTCCTGTTCCGCCGGCTTTCGGCGGCGGCAAACCATGGGAAGCTGTGGTTCGCGGTGGCCGGAGGACTGGCCCTCATCCCGGGCAAGCCCCGGCGCGCGGCGCTGCACGGGGTGATTGCCCAGGGCGTGGCGTCGGCTGTCACCAACGTGGTGTTCAAAACGCTCCTGCCGCGGGCCAGGCCGCTCCCGGAGCATCTTCCCATGTTCAGGTTCGTCAACCCGCAGCCCACCAGCTCGTCGATGCCGTCAGGCCATTCGGCGTCCGCGGCGGCTTTTGCCGTGGGTGTGGGCCTTGTCGAGCCTGGCATCGGAGCCGCCCTGGCGCCCCTTGCCGCCGGCGTCGCCTACTCCCGGGTCCATACCGGCGCCCACTGGCCCACGGATGTATTGTTCGGGTCGGCCATCGGGGCCGGCGCAGCCATGATCACCCGCAAGTGGTGGCCCGTCCGCCCGCCGTTCCCTGAGACCACCCGCGCCGCAGCCCAGGCTGCACAGCTGCCCGGCGGAGAAGGCCTGCACATCGCCGTCAATACTTTGGGCGGCTCCTATGCGCCGGAAACAGTCAAGGCACTCCAGGACGTATTCCCTCTAGCGCATATACATGAGATTGATAAGGGCGGCGATGTAGCCGCCGAGATCAGGGCGGCGGTTGAGGTGCCGGGAGTCAAGGCGCTCGGAGTGTGGGGCGGCGACGGAACGGTGGGCACCGCTGCGGCGGTCGCCGTCGAACATTCCCTCCCTCTGCTGGTGCTTCCCGGCGGAACCCTCAACCACTTTGCCCGCGATGCCGGAACCTCCACCCTCGAGGATGCCGTGGAGGCGGCGTCCGCCGGTTCAGCTGCCCGGGCCGATGTGGGGCATGTCCTCGTGGAACGGGGCCTCGCCGGAAACCCCGAAAAGCTGGAGCGGATCATGCTGAATACGGCAAGCATCGGCCTCTATCCCAACCTGGTCCGGCGGCGTGAACAGCTCCGGCCCGCCCTCGGCAAACCGCTGGCCGGAGTGGCTGCCATGTTCAGGACGTTCGCGGCCGGCACCCCCACCACCATGATTGTGAACGGCGTCCGCCACAAGCTATGGATCCTCTACATTGGTCGCGGCCGCTACTACCCCCGCGACCACGCACCACTGGTGCGGCCGGTGATGGACGACGGCGTGCTGGACCTGCGGATGATCACCGCGGATGAGTCCTTCGCGCGGCTCCGGCTGCTCTGGTCCGTGCTGACAGGCACCGTGGCGACGTCACGGATCACCCACCTGAGCGAATCCACCACGGTAACCGTGGACGCGGCCGAGTCCCCCATGGCCCTTGCCGTGGACGGCGAAGCGTTGCCGGGCGTGCGCCGGGTCGAATTTTCCGTGTTGCCCGGAGCGCTCACTTACTACTGTCCGCCGCCTGATGGTCATCCCTTGGGACTACCATGATTCCACCCTGAATCATCCCTGAGACCGGCGAAAAGGGAACGTTGCGTCTGTAGCGTGGGTGGTACGAACGGATCTGCGGCATGCAGACGCCGTCACCGCATCCGCAGCTACGCAAAGGAACGCTTCCATGATTGAAGCAAGAGGCCTGTCCAAGGTCTATGGCGATAAAACCGCCGTGGGCGGAGTGGACTTCACTGTCCAGGCCGGCATGGTCACCGGCTTCCTCGGCCCCAACGGGGCCGGTAAATCCACCACCATGAGGATGATCATGGGACTGGACACGCCGACGTCGGGCTCGGTCACCGTCAACGGTGTTCCGTTCACCAAGCACGCGGCTCCCCTGCGTGAAGTGGGCGCCCTGCTGGACGCCAAGGCGGTCCACACGGGCCGTTCGGCCTATAACCACCTGCTGGCCATGGCCGCCACCCACAGCATCCCCAAGAAGCGCGTCAACGAGGTCATCGAAATGACCGGACTGGCCGACGTCGCCAAAAAGAAGGTCAAGGGCTTTTCGCTCGGCATGGGACAGCGGCTGGGAATTGCCGCGGCACTGCTGGGAGATCCGCAGACCATCATCCTGGATGAGCCGGTCAACGGGCTGGACCCGGAGGGCGTGGTGTGGGTCCGGAACCTGGTGAAGTACCTGGCCTCGGAGGGCCGGACTGTCTTCCTGTCCAGCCACCTTATGAGCGAAATGGCCGTGACCGCGGACCACCTGATTGTGATCGGCCGCGGAAAGATCATCGCGGACGCCCCCATCAAGGACATCATCACCGGCAAGGGTGCGAGCCGTACCCGCGTCCGCACGGACGAGCCGGACCAGCTCATGCACCTCCTTGCCGGCACCGGAGTTTCGGTAGAAGCCCAGGACCACGAACTGCTGGAGGTCAAGGGACTGGATCCGCGGCAGATCGCCCGGACCGCCCTGGACAACCACGTCATGATCTACGAACTCACCCCGCTCCAGGCCAGCCTCGAAGAGGCCTACATGGAGCTGACCAAGGACGAGGTCGAATACCACTCGCTCATCACCACGGGAGCCCCCGTTCCCGCCCAGACCGGAGGCAAATAAGCCATGAGCTCAACTACTTTGGAACCCAACCCCTCGGGCCGCAGGGCCCAGGGCGGCGCGGCACCCCAGGCCGGCGGGCCCTCCGGACAGTCCGTCCACTCAGCCGGCGGTCCTGCTTCTCCGGGTCCCGGTCCCAGTTTCCTGCGCGTGCTGAACTCGGAATTCATCAAGTTCCGCACCCTGCTCTCCACGCTGATCCTGCTTGGCTCCACCATGCTGGTGATGGTGGGCTTTGGCGCCCTGGCGGCGTGGTCCACCGGCCAGTTCCGCGAGCAGATGGCCTCCGACCCGGAAGCCGCAGCCCAGATGGCGGCCCAGGGCGGCGACATCGCGGTGAGTGCCCCCACCTCCGGTATCGCTTTTGCCCAGCTGATCCTCGGGTCCCTGGGCGTGCTGCTGATGAGCTCAGAATTCACCACCGGAATGGCGCGCTCCACGTTCGCGGCCGTGCCCAAGAGGATTCCGGCCTTCGTGGCGAAGTTCCTCGTCGTAGTGGTGGTGTCCTTCGTTCTGACCGGCGTTTCGACCCTCATTGCCGGCCTGGTGTCCGTTCCGATCCTGGACAACTATGGCCTGAGCCTGGACCTGGCCAGCTCCCAGTCCGTCAAGCTTTTGATCGTCAACAGCCTCTATGTGGCCGCAGTTGCCTCCATCGGCATGTCCCTGGGCAGCATCATCCGCAATTCCGCGGGCGGGATCATGAGCCTGGTGGGCCTGTTCTTCGTGGCGCCGATCGCCTTCCAGCTGATTCCGGGCGACTTCTTCGAAGAAGCCCGCAAGTACCTTCCGGGCAACACTGTGACGCCACTGACCGCCGTAGAACACGTGGACGGGAACCTCGAAGCGTGGCAGGCTGCCCTGGTGCTCGGCGCGTGGGTGGTGGTTCCGGCGATCCTGGCCATGGTCCTGCTGAAGAAGCGGGACGTTTGAGCGGGCAGGGCGGCCGGACCGCCGTCTAGGCTCAACCCATGCACGAAGAACCACAGGCCAAGGACGCATCAGCCCTGACTCAGGTTGATGCGTCCTTTGCCGCAATCGCCGACCGCCGCCGCGGCAGGCTCCGCCGGTACCTGCACCGGAACCCCCGCGCCATGGATTTGGTGGTGGTGCTGTGCTACCTGCTCCTGGTCACGCCCACCGCAGTGGACGCCGTGCTCGACGGCGGCTGGGCAGCCACCGCGTTGCTCGCCGCCGTCGCCGTGGCCCTCTCTTTCCGCCGGACTTATCCGGTGGCCGTTGTTGCCACCGTGGCGATGCTGGAAGTGGGCATCACGCTTCTGCACCCTTGGGGCTCCAACGTTTCCGCGGGACTGTGGTTTGCCCTGTATGCGCTGGCAGTGCGGCGGCCCCGCAGGTTCTCCATCACTGCCCTGGCATTGTCCAACACCCCGCTGTCCCTGCTGTACTTCCTGACCCTCGTAGGCCCGCTGGAACGTGCCCTTCCCAGCGGCGGCCCGGCGGCCCCGGAGAATTCGCAGCTGGTGTTTGGAATCGTTGCCGGCATCACCATCACGCTGTCCAACATCATCGCCACCGGAATCGGCATCTCCGTCCGGCAGCGACAGGAACACGAACAGGAAATCGCCGCGTGGGCGGCCCGGACCGCCGAACTGGGCTCCGTCACCGAACGCAACCGGATCGCCAGGGAGATGCACGACGTCGTGGCGCACTCCCTGACGGTGATGCTCACCTTGTCCGACGGCGCCGCAGTGGTGGTCAGGAAGAGTCCGGACCGCGCCGCCGAGGTCCTGGCAGAGATTTCCCGGACCGGGCGAACGGCTCTGGCAGACATGCGGCGCGTGCTGGGCGTCCTGCGTGACGAATCACCGGCAGGCCAGGCTCCCCGGCAGCCGCTGAGCGCAGGAAACAGCCTGGCCAAACTCCTGGAGGGCTTCCGCACTGCGGGGCTGCCGCTGCACTACTCGCACACCGGACCTGCCCTGCCTGAGGACGCGGCCTTCCAACTGACCGTCTACCGGATTGTGCAGGAATCGCTCACGAACGTCCTCCGCTACGGCCGGGCGCTGGGCCGGGTGGATGTGAATATGGCGCGCACTGACGGTACGGTCACCATTGAAGTGCTCGACGACGGCAAAGGCACCGTGGGTCACGCGGCCGCTGCCGCACCGGTGGCAGCGGCCGGCGGGGCGCGGCCCCTGGGGTCCGGGCAGGGCTTGACGGGAATGCGCGAGCGGGCCGGGATTTACGACGGTACGGTGGAAGCCGGACGCCCCGCCGGTGGCGGATGGCGCGTCCGGGCAGTGTTGAATTGGAATGGGGACCAAGGAAAAACATGAATGGCAATGCACCGATAACAGTCCTGCTAGTGGACGATCAGCCCCTGCTGAGGATGGGCTTCCGGCTGATCCTTGAGGGCGAGGATGACCTTCGGGTGGTGGGCGAAGCCTCCGATGGGGCGGAGGCAATCCGGCAGGTCAGGGAGGTGAACCCCGACGTGGTGCTGATGGACGTTCGGATGCCGGTCTTGGACGGCATCGAAGCGACCCGGGCGGTGGCCTCTTCGGGGTCCTCCGCGAAGGTGATCATCCTGACCACCTTCGACCTCGATGAATACGCCTTTGCGGGCCTGCAGGCGGGTGCTTCGGCATTCCTGCTTAAGGACGTGGCCCCTGCTGAACTGGTTAGCGCCGTGCGGGTCGTGGCGAGCGGCGATGCCGTGGTGGCCCCCCGCGTCACGCGCCGCCTGCTGGAAGCCTATGTCCGCGGAGACCATCCCTCCGTCCCCGGACACTTTTCTGTCACCGGACACTCGGTGGCTACCGCGAACTCTGCGGCTAGCGGGCAACGAACCGCCTCTGTGCCGGCAGTTGGCAAAGGCAGGCATCCGCATGGCGAAGAGCAGCCAAAGGACCCGTTGCTGGAAGCCCTGACACCACGCGAAAGGGAAATGCTGGGGGCCATGGCCGAGGGACTGTCCAACGCCGAGATCGCACACAGGTTCTTCTTGTCCGAGGCCACGGTAAAAACGCACGTGCGCCGGATCCTCGCCAAACTGCACCTCCGGGACAGGGTGCAGGCCGTGGTTTACGCCTATGAGACAGGGTTGGTAGTGCCCAGCAATCCGGACTACTAGCTACTCAGAGGTAGATTTCGAACACATTTCAAAGTTGCTCGTAAAGTCACTTTTGTTGACCGTTGATGCTCTGCATTGTGGGAAGCTCCCTTTTGGGGGCCGTCAAAATGTTCGACTGCACAAGATCTGTCCTCCGGCATCAGGTCTAGGGTGAAAAAGAAATGTGGCCTGACACACGGAATCCGTGTCCGTCCGGGGCCCACACCCTCAACGAAGGACGGCGCTTCCATGCACGCTGACCAACAGCTCTCCAAGTCCCTGAAACCAAGGCACCTTTCCATGATCGCCATTGCCGGCGTGATCGGAGCCGGACTCTTTGTGGGTTCCGGTGCTGCCATCCAGCAGGCCGGCCCTGGCATTCTGCTCGCCTACATGGCCGCAGGAATCGTCGTGATCCTGGTGATGCGGATGCTCGGCGAAATGGCTGCAGCCAACCCCGAAACCGGATCGTTCTCCACCTACGCAGACAAGGCCCTGGGCCGGTGGGCAGGCTTCAGCATCGGCTGGCTGTACGCGTGGTTCTGGATCATTGTCCTCGGAATCGAAGCCACGGCCGGTGCCGCCATCATGCACCGCTGGGTTCCCGGCATCGACCAATGGATATGGGCGCTCGTGCTTATGGTGCTGCTGACGCTCACCAATCTGGGATCGGTGAAATCGTACGGAGAATTCGAATTCTGGTTTGCCTCCATCAAGGTGGCTGCCATCGTGCTGTTCCTGCTCTTCGGCGCGGCCGCCATCCTGGGCCTCATTCCGGGAGTTCCCGCCCCCGGGCTGGACAACCTGGTCAATAACGGCGGATTCCTGCCCAACGGCCCGGGTGCGGTCCTCGCCGGCATCCTGGTGGTGGTGTTCTCGTTCTTCGGCGCTGAAATTGCCACTATCGCAGCCGGCGAATCCGAGAATCCGGTGGACGCCGTCAAAAAGGCCGTGAAGTCCACTGTGTGGCGCATCCTGGTGTTCTACATCGGCTCCATCGCCATTGTGGTCACCCTGCTTCCGTGGAACTCCGCCTCAGTGGCGAAGAGCCCCTACGTCGCAGTGATCGAACTCTTCGGGATTCCCGGCGCCGGCACCATCATGGACATCGTGGTGCTGACTTCGGTGCTGTCCTGCCTGAACTCCGGGCTCTACACGGCCAGCCGCATGCTGTTCTCACTTTCCCGCCGCGGTGACGCACCGCGGGCATGGACGAAGATTTCCAAGCGCGGCGTCCCGGCCGCAGCCGTGCTGGCCTCAACCGTGGTGGGCTTCATCACCGTTGGCCTGAACTACATCGCGCCGGACACCGTGTTCCTGTTCCTCGTCAACACCTCGGGTGCGATCGCGCTGTTTGTCTGGCTGGTCATCGCGGCTTCACAGCTGATCCTCCGCCGGCGCATGGGTGCCGCCGCCAAGGACCTGGCCCTCAAGATGTGGCTCTTCCCATACCTGACCTGGGTATCCATTGCCAGCATCGTCGCGCTGCTGATCGGCATGGTGATCCTGGAGTCCACCCGGGAGTCGCTGCTGCTCTCACTGGCACTGGCGGCAGTGGTGGTGGGGGTCGGCGTCTGGCGCTACCGCAAGGGTCTCGGCGCCACCGGCGCCGGAACGGAAGAGCTCGTCGAACGAACGGCGGCGGAGGAAGCCGGCGTAGGTGCCGGTCCGGCGTCGTAAACCAAAGGTTCTATCTCAGCAGGGGCGGCAACAGCCGCCCCTGAACCGGAGTCCGGGTACCGTCAGTCCAGGTGCCCGGACTCCGCGCTGTCCGGATTCCCGGCGTCCGCCGGAGCCGGGCTGCCGGGCTGCACGGCGTCGAAGAAACGGTGCTCCCCGGCGGCGGCACTGTGAACCCTGGTGCGAATGAAGCTGACGTCGGCCGCGCTGAGCTGGATTGCACCGTGCTGGTCGCGGACCACTGGTTCGTCCGCAACCCTCGCAACGATCGTCGCGATCGTCCGGGGCAACACGACGCAGCCCGGGTTGTCCATGAGCCACCTGCGGGTGGCGGGATCAAGCCGGTGCCACTGTGATTTCAGTTCCATTGGGCGCGCCGTTCCATGTGTATTTTTGCCTCTTTCCCGGTTGCCCGGCTGTTCTAGGTGGAGCCGCCATCAGTCGTGGCTGATGGGGAGCCGTTTCTCTCCAGCGTCCGTTCCGGGCAGCACGGGAAGCGGGGTCCTGACTTCGAGGACGCCGTCCCTGAAAGACACCTTGATGTCCTCGTCCGTAACGCCCTCCGGCAACGGCAGGTTGCGGGCGAAGGGACGGTACCGCTGCCCGGAGTGCAAGCGGCTCCCCTCGGATCGGCCGCCGGACTGCTCGTGCCCCGCACGGATGTGCAGCACACCCCCGGCTACGGAGACTTCGATGTCTGTGTCTGGGTCCGCGCCGGGCAAATGGGCCCGGACAACGAGTGCCTCCTTGTCGACGTACTCGTCAACGCTGACCTCCTCGTCGACGAGGACGGGGACCAGGCTGTCAGTGGATTCAAAGGACCGCCCGTTGGAGCCGGCGAACTGCGACGGGTTCCGGCCTGCCCCATCCTGGGCAGACGGCCATCGGGCCGATTCGAACGGGGACCATTTCAACGCACCGGACATGGCTCTCTCCTGATTGTTGCCGGGCAGGACGGATTACTGGCAGGGCTTTCCATCGGCAAGGCAGCAACGCGGCGGCCCTGACTCACAGACCAGTAGATACCCATCCCGGAACGACCAACAGGGCCCAAAGTCCCCGGATGGTCCCGGCCGTGGCCTGACCCATCGGCAAATCGCCGCCGCGCCGGAGTTACTCCCGGGTAAGGGACCTTTGGCCCCTTATTTAGCCGGACGCCAGCGGGCAGCATCGTTTGGAACCCCACAGCCACCTTTGGAAGGAAACCATGGCGGCCGCCGTCTAGGCGATGCGTGAATGCGCGGGCACCGGACTGATCAGCAACCTTTGCCCTGACATCAGGGAGCCGGCCACGGCCCGGACCGCCAAGGCTCCCACAACTGCGGCGAAATCCCCGGCGACATCGACAGCCGCACAGCGGGTTCACAGGAAGGGCCTATACGCGGCATAGCCCTTCGGAGTTCTATTGGTCAATGACAAATTCACCGCAGCCGCCCCACGAACCCCACCCCAACCATGACCGCGGACTGGAATTCGACCTCTCAACGTTGATGAGCCGCCGTTCCCTGGGCCTGTTCTTCGGCGCCGGCACAGCGGCCGCCGCGCTGGCAGCCTGCACGCCGGGCTCCACCTCGGGAACCGCCGGCAGTTCCGCCACGGCGACGCCTTCTGCCTCGGCGACTGCTACGCCGTCATCTTCAGTGTCAGGGTCCGCCACGCCGTCGGCGTCACCCACGCTGACCCGGGCCATCGCCGACTGCGGGGTGGAAATTCCGCAGGAAACGGCAGGGCCTTACCCGGGAGATGGTTCCAACGGCCCGAACGTTCTGGAGGCCTCCGGCGTCGTGCGGCAGGACATCACGGCAAGCTTCGGGGCTGCCACCACCAAGGCCGAAGGCATCCCGCTAACAGTCACCCTGACGCTCCTGGACAATGCCAACGGCTGCAAACCCCTCGCCGGAGCCGCGGTGTACGCGTGGCACTGCGACCGTGACGGCAAGTACTCCATGTACGACGCCGGCCTCGAAGACGAGAACTTCCTCCGCGGAGTCCAGGAGGCGGACGCCAACGGCCAGGTTAAGTTCACCACCATCTACCCCGGGGCGTACAACGGCCGCTGGCCGCACATCCACTTCGAAGTCTTCGAATCCATGAGCAATGCCACGGTGGCGGGGCAGGTACTGGCTGTCTCCCAGATCGCCATGACAGAGGCGGCCTGTAACGAGGTCTACGCCACGACGGGCTATGAGACCAGCGCCCGGAACTTTCCCAACACCACGCTCACCTCGGACAACGTCTTTGGCGACGACGGTGGCATCTACCAGCTGGCCACCATGTCCGGTTCGGTGGGCGCCGGTTACACGGCCGGACTCAACGTCACGGTGTAGTGGCAGTGCCCCCCGGGAACAGGGTTCGGCACGGGCCGCCGCGGCACCGCTAGACTCGGAGCCATGCCTTCCCACACCACTGCCGCAGACCACATCCAGGACCTCGGGGCGTATGTCAGCGCGTCGCCGTCGAGCTTCCATGCGGTCCAGGAAGCCGCGAGGCGGCTGGATAAGGCGGGCTTCACCGGGCTGGATGAACTGGCCGCTTGGCCGGCCGGCGGTGGGGGTGCCGACGCGGTCGGGCGGTTCTATGTAGTCCGCGACGGGGCCCTGATCGCGTGGGTGACACCCGAGAGCGCGGGACCCACGACGGGCTTCAATATCCTGGGGGCGCACACGGATTCGCCGTCGTTCAAGCTCAAGCCCAAACCCACCACGGGAAAGTTCGGGTGGCTGCAGGCAGGCGTCGAGGTCTACGGCGGCCCGCTGCTCAACTCGTGGCTGGACCGGGAACTCCAGCTGGCCGGCCGCCTGGTGATGCTGGACGGCACGCAGTGCCTGACCGCCACCGGTCCGCTGCTGCGGTTCCCCCAGCTCGCCATCCACCTGGACAGGGCGGTAAACGAGGGCCTGGCGCTGGACAAGCAGCAGCATATGAATCCCGTTTTCGGCCTGGGGGATCCGGCAGGCGAGGACCTCCTCGCGCTATTGGCCGAACGGGCTACCGCACCGGATCCCGGTTCCGCGCCGGTGGATCCGGCCCAGATCGGCGGATACGACGTCGTCGTGGCAGATACGCAGCCGGCTGCGGTTTTCGGGGCCAAGGGTGAATTTTTCGCCTCCGGACGGCTGGACAACCTGTCCGCCACGCATGCCGGCCTGGCAGCGCTCATCGCCCACGCCGAGGCCGGGGAGCAGGCCCACGGCGGCCCGATCGCCGTACTCGCGGCTTTCGACCACGAGGAGATCGGATCCAACTCGCGCTCGGGTGCCTGCGGGCCGCTCCTGGAGGACGTTCTGGTTCGCGTCTCGGACGGCCTCGGCGCGTCGGTCAGCCAGCGCCGGCAAGCCCTGGCGGCGTCGTTCTGCGTTTCGGCCGACGCCGGCCACGCGGTGCATCCGAACTACGCCGAGCGCCACGACCCTGTTAATCGGCCGGTCCTCAACGGCGGCCCGCTGCTCAAGATCAACGCCAACCAGCGCTACGCAACCGACGCGCCCGGTGCCGCCTTCTGGGCGCGGCTGTGCGGCCAGGCGGGCGTCCCGTACCAGGAGTTCGTTTCCAACAATGTGATGCCGTGCGGGTCCACCATTGGGCCGCTGACGGCGACCCGTCTGGGCATTAGGACCGTGGATGTGGGCGTGCCGCTGCTGTCGATGCACTCTGCCCGTGAACTCTGCGGCGTCGAGGACCCGTTCCGGCTGGCTAGGGTGACCGAACTGTTCTTCCGCACGGCGGCGTAGGGCGGAGGGTTCAGGAGCGCACCCGTCAGGCGAGACCGATCACCAGGTTGATGGTCGTGGCAAGGATGACGGTGCCAAACAGGTAGGACAGAAGGCTGTGTTTGAGGGCTTCCGCCCTGATGAGGTGGTTCTGCAGATTGGTATCGGACACCTGGTACGTCATGCCAAGGCTCGTGGCCAAATAGGCGAAATCCGTGTACTGCGGCGGCCGTTCCTGGTTGAAATCGATGCCGCCAGCGTCTTTTGCCCCCCTCTTCCCGGGACTGTAGTACAGCTCGGCGTAGCGGAGAGTAAAAAGTGTCTGCACCAGGATCCACGACACCGCGACGCAGGCCAGAGCCAGGAAGCCGCCGCTCAGTTTCTCGCCGCCGTCGGACCGGTGGGAGTCCACGACGACGACCGCGACGGCGGCCAGGCTGGAAACGTTGGCCACCAGGATCAGCAGGTCGGTGGTATTGCGGGACGGGTCCTCGGAAGTGGCGTGGGCGCGAGTCTCCGCAGGGCCGAGCCTCCCCACCACAAGCCACACCCAGGCAACGTAGACGAGTGCGGCGCTGCCCCATCCGACGGCCGGCGCCTGCACCCAATGCCCGGAGAATCCGGTGGCCGTCGCAGCGGCCAGGCCGGCAGCAACCATGGCAAGGAACCGCAGCCGGCTTCGTTTGACCTTGGCGGGCAGGGGGCTGGTGTCCATGTGTCGATACTCTAGCCAAACAAACACATCACACCGGGATTAGGACCGTTTTTCCACATAGCGGCCCGGAGCGTTTCCGCCCGGCAGGGCCCCTCGACTAGCCTGAAACGGCCACGAATCGCCGAAACCGGCCTAAATGCACTAAGATATTGAAGTCTGTGCTGCGTCCTGCCTCCGTTTTGGAGACCGGGCGTGCACGGCACCGCAAATGAACCTCCTGTTACGGAAATGCCGTAACCGCTTAGCCCAAAGGAGGTGGGTTCACATATGCGTCCTTACGAATTGATGGTAATCATCGACCCCGAGGTCGAAGAGCGTACCGTTGAGCCAACGCTTCAGAAGTTCCTGAACGTCATCACCAACGATGGTGGAACCATCGAAAAGGTTGACATCTGGGGCCGTCGTCGCCTGGCTTACGAAATCAAGAAGAAGTCTGAAGGTATCTACGCAGTGGTGAACTTCACCGCCAAGCCGGACACCGCCAAGGAACTTGACCGCCAGCTGAGTCTCAATGAGACCATCATGCGCACCAAGATCACCCGCCCCGAAGAGCAGAAGGTCGTTGCTGAGTAATTTCAGCTCCCGGCATTCAATCTTTACCCCGCAGGAACGAACAAGGAGGCAGTAGATGGCAGGCGAAACCACTATTACGGTCATCGGTAATCTCACCAATGACCCCGAACTGAGGTTCACACCGTCAGGTTCGGCAGTAGCGAATTTCACCATCGCTTCTACGCCCCGCACCTTCGATCGCCAGTCGAATGAGTGGAAGGACGGGGAAACCCTGTTCCTCCGCGCCTCGGTCTGGCGTGAAGCAGCCGAAAACGTCGCAGAATCCCTCACAAAGGGCATGCGGGTTATCGTTTCCGGCCGTCTGAAGAGCCGTTCCTACGAAACCAAAGAAGGCGAGAAGCGCACCGTTATCGAGCTCGAAGTCGATGAAATCGGCCCGAGCCTGCGCTATGCCAACGCCAAGGTCAACCGCACCCAGCGCTCCGGCGGTCAGGGTGGTCAGGGCGGCTTCGGCGGCGGCAACAGCGGCGGTGGATTCGGTGGCGGCCAGGGTGCAAACCAGGGCGGCAACACCGGAGGAACTTGGGGCGGCAACCAGCCCGCAGCGCAGGAAGACCCCTGGGCAACGCCCGGCGTCAGTAATGCAGGCGGCGGCTGGGGCAACGGCCCGGATTCCGAACCTCCCTTCTAACCAATAATTCAGGTCCGGCGCCGGATTCCGCCGGGATGCCTCACGGCTCCCGGATGACTGCCGCCGTCGGACCACCACCATCCCGTGGATCAATATCCACGGGCTCCATAGAATAGGAGCTCCACGATGGCTAAGGCTGAACTCCGTAAGCCCAAACCAAAGTCCAACCCCTTGAAGGCCGCTGACATCACCGTCATCGACTACAAGGACGTAGCATTGCTGCGCAAGTTCATCTCCGACCGCGGAAAGATCCGCGCCCGTCGCGTCACCGGCGTCACGGTGCAGGAACAGCGCAAGATCGCCCAGGCAATCAAGAACGCCCGCGAAGTTGCTCTGCTGCCTTACTCCGGCGCTGGCCGCGGCTAAGGAAGGGATTAACTAACATGGCAAAGCTCATTCTGACCCACGAAGTAACCGGTCTCGGTGCTGCTGGCGACGTTGTCGAGGTCAAGGACGGTTACGCACGTAACTACCTGCTGCCCCGCAACTTCGCCCTGACCTGGTCCAAGGGTGGCGAGAAGCAGGTTGAGTCCATCAAGGCTGCCCGCGTTGCCCGCGAGCACGCTTCCCTGGAAGATGCTCAGAAGCAGGCCGCTGCACTCTCCGCCAAGCCGGTCAAGCTGGTCGTCAAGGCCGGCGCAACCGGTCGCCTGTTCGGCACCGTCAAGCAGGGCGACGTCGCCGACGCTGTTGAGGCCGCTGGCCTGGGCCGCATCGACAAGCGCAAGGTTGAACTGCCGGCACACATCAAGTCGACCGGTTCCTACCAGGCAAACGTTCGTCTGCACGACGACGTTTCCGCTGTGATCGAACTCGACGTAGTCGCAGGCAAGTAGTTCCTCCGGTTTATCGCCAGAGAGCTACGCAGTCCTGAACTGCTGAAGGCCCCCGTGTTCGGATTCCCTTGGGAACCGGACGCGGGGGCCTTTTGTCTTAACGACTGGCGCTGCCTGCAACGCCCCGGGTTGCTGCCGGTCCTCTATTCCTGGTGCATCACCGTGGTGGAGTGCCGGTGCCCGGCCCGGATGAGTTCTGCCAGGACCGACTCATCCACGTCCTCCAGTTTGTTGATGTAGAGACACCCCGCGCCGACCTTGTGTTTTCCCAGGCGGGGCAGCAGTTCGGCCGCTTCCGGGGCGTACGTGAGCCCGTACAGCGACAGGCTCCCCTTCCGGGGGGAGAACCCGACGGCTACGGTGTCCCCCTCGCGGCCGCTCTCGTAACGGTAGTGGTAGCTGCCGAAACCCACGATGCTCGTACCCCACATCACGGGTACTTCGCCGGTGTTTTCCTTCATGAGGGCCAGAAGCCGCAGGCCGTCGCGCTGGCGTGCAGCGTTCTCTACGCCCTCAAGGAAGTCCGCCACGGAGGCGTCCGTCGCCTGGGTCTTGTTTTCAGCCATGACGGCAGTCTGGCAGACGCCGCCGCCCTTGTCAGCAGGGTCACCCGGCAGTGATCCGATGCCGCGGAATAAACACGGGCGGGGGAGGGTTTAGTCGGTAGATGCAAACGCATGTACTCTGGATTTACCGATGACCTTCAGGAGCAAACCGTGGAAACCCGCCGTATTACCGTCCTCTCCGCCGGACTTGGCGTACCGTCCTCGAGCAGGCTGCTGGCTGATCAGCTTGCGGCAGCAGCCGAAAACAGGCTGGCTGCCGCCGGGTATGCGGTGGCCGTTGATGTGGTGGAACTCCGTGACCTCGCTGTGGACATTGCCAACAACTTCGTCACCGGCTACGCGGCCCCCCGGCTTGCCGAAGCGATCGCCGGCGTGGAGGACTCGGACGGCATCATTGCCGTCACGCCGGTCTTCAGCGCCTCCTACAGCGGCCTTTTCAAGTCCTTCTTCGACGTCCTGGATCCTAAATCGCTGGAGGGCAAGGCCGTCCTCCTTGGGGCCACGGGCGGCACCGACCGCCATCAGATGGTGCTGGATTATGCCATGCGTCCCCTGTTCAGCTACTTGCGGGCCCGGGTAGCTGCCACGGGCGTTTTCGCCGGCCCCCAGGACTGGGGCACCGCGGACGACGGCGGCACGCCCCTTTCGGTGCGGATCGACCGGGCCGCCGATGAATTTGCGGTACTGGTCGCGGCCGCGCCGCCGCGGCGGAAGACGGACGCCGCCGAGTCGCTGCCGTTTGAACAGCTCCTGGCGGGAATTTCGAACGGCCGCTAGGCGCAGCCTCCGGCGGACCCAGCGGGTGTTCGGCGAACTTTTCCGCGGTTCCAGTCGTTGTGCGGGACATGAAATGCCCTGTGGATTCAATAGACCTGGTAATGAGTGAGCGCAGCGGAGTGGAGATCGATTATTGTCCGCAGTGCCGGGGCGTGTGGCTTGACCGCGGTGAACTGGACAAGATCATTGACCGCGCGGCCGAGCTGGCAGGGCCGCAAACGCCGGCTGCACCGGTTGCTCCACCCGTCGCCGGGCTTATCCCGCCGCCGCTGTACAACAACCTGGACCCTCGCCGGGACGACAGGCGGCCGGATGATCGCCGCTATGACGACCGGCGGGACCGTCCCCGCTACGATCAACCCCGCCATGACGATCGCCGCTACGACGACCGGCGGCGACCCAAGAAAAAGGAAGGCTGGCTTGGCGAGCTTTTCGACTTCTAGGCGCCGCGCCGGATCCAAGGGCCCTCAGCCCGCCGGCAGGGCATGGGCTCAGGCGGCTCAGTCGTCGAGCAGGGCGATGAACTCCCGGGCCTGCTTGAGGGAAATGTCCGAGTGCTTCGTCAGTGCCGTTGCGGCCGCCTCAGTGTCGCCGCTCTTGGCCAGCGTGCGTATCCGGCCGTAGATTTCGTCGTTCAGCATATTGCTGCTGACCTCCCGGGTGACATCGCCCTTGCTGGCGATGGCGCGGTACCGGTAGGGGAAACGCTCGGGGGCGTCGTCGTCGTCATGTTCCGGCGCCTCAGGGGCCGCTGGGGTGAACGGCTGGGGGTGGGCCGCCAGGGCGCCGACGGCGTCGCGGGAGGCCCGCAGGCCCTCGCCTGAGGCTTCGTAGTAGAGCTTGATGGCCGCCATGGCCTGCCCCTGCGCTATGAGGGCGTACAGCCTGCGGTGCTGGTCTTCAGTGAGCTTGGCTGCCGCAGCCCGGGCCAGTTCCACCGGCTCGCCGGGCGGCGTGGGGCCGGCTGCCGTGGTGGCGGAAGCCTTGGGGCCGGAGGTCCGGCGTCCCACGGCGCGGGCCACCAGCAGGACTGCGGCTCCCACGAGGAGCAGGATCAGGACGGGGATCACCAGTGATTCCATTGCTATAGCCGATCTACATAATTCTTGGCGGTCAAAAGATCTGAATGCGTTGCCTGCCGCAGCATCTTGATGGCTTGCAGTTTCTGGCCGTTGCGGGCCATGGACTGCAGTTGCAGGGCGAATTGCGGGTTCAATTGGCCTCCGGGCAGGACCGGGCCCTGATATCCGTGCATTCCCACGCCCGGGCTTGACCCTGCCTGGGCGTGCAGGGCTGCCCGCGCGTGGTCGGCCTGTTGGGACTGCTGTTGCTCATTCTGGCTTGGCCGGGTGGCGGCATCAACCCGCGCCCGGGCGGCGGTGGCCGCTTTCACCTGGGCGGCATAATGCGCCTGCGACCGAAGGGCCAGTTCCAGTTGATAGCGCTCGGCGTCGGAGATGCCGGTGTCCCGCGGCTTGAGGGCCGTGGTCACCGCCCAGATCACTGCCACAAGGATGAGGGCAGGCAGTATAGCTATCAACACATCGCCCATGCATAGAGCTTATGCCAGTTCGCTGTTATCCACAGCATATTCTGCGGCTCGCATACAGTCCGACGAAGCGGGCGTCAATTCGAAGCCCTTGTCATGATGTAGATCACAGCGCGGGTATATCTTTCGTCACTTCGACCCGGGTTACTCGCCGGTATCCCCAGTGGGAACCTGAAAGCTGTGGATGAATGTTCCTCAAAAGAATTTTTCATCCACATGGCATTTCGGACGTTTCCGCAGGTCAGGGGCCTATTGACGCTCAAAGTTTTTTTGTTTCCACAGGTGGCCACACAGGCTGTGCACAAGCAGGACCCCTTAATCCACAACTTATCCACAGATGTGCATGTATGCGGGCTTGGTGGCCGCTGGCAGGGGTACTAACGTAGCGGGATACCTGTTTTGGGGCACTGGTACTTGCCTTCCGCAGTCCGGACAGACCTCTTGCGGGCGGTCCGGGATGCAGATTCTGATAACCAATTGTGGATAACCTCCGCAAACTGGGGATAACCAGGGATACGGCAGGAACAGCGGGTGTCGGCACCTTCCCGCAAGGGAAGACTGTCAGTGCCGGGTGGTAGTACTGGTCATGGCGCACAGCGGGGCTCCGCTTCGCGGGACAGCCCTATGGCAGATGGCAACAGAACCGACGGCATTGAGAGATACGCCGCGGTACACAACGGAGGACGGCAGCTTTGTCAGTTACGCACCTGGACTCAATCGAGGGCACCCGGAGTTCCGAAGGCAACCGAAAGCCGCCCCAGGACATCCCTGCCGAGCAATCAGTTCTCGGCGGCATGATGCTGTCCAAGGACGCCATCGCCGACGTCGTCGAGATCCTGCGGGGCCAGGACTTCTACCGCCCCGCCCACGAGACAATCTACGAAGCCGTCATTGACCTCTACGGCCGCGGCGAGCCTGCCGACGCCGTGACCGTGTCTGATGAGCTGACCAAGCGCGGAGAGATCAACAGGATCGGCGGACCCGCCTACCTGCACGAGCTTATTCAGACCGTACCCACTGCCGCCAACGCCGGATACTACGCGGAGATCGTTGCCGAACGTGCCGTCCTGCGGCGGCTGGTTAATGCCGGCACCAAGATCGTCCAGCTGGGTTACGGCTCGGATGGTGAAGTGGAAGACCTCGTCAACCAGGCCCAGGCCGAGATTTACGCCGTGGCCGAACGGCGGACGGCTGAGGACTACGTTGTCCTCAAGGACGTCATGGAATCCACGGTGGATGAAATCGAAGCTTCGGGCCACCGCGAGGAAGGCATGACGGGCGTGCCCACGGGCTTCTACGAACTGGACGAGCTCACACACGGACTGCACCCGGGGCAGATGATCGTCATCGCCGCCCGCCCGGCCGTTGGTAAGTCCACGTTCGCCCTGGACTTTGCCCGGTCCGCAGCCATCAAGAACAACCTCGCCACGGTCATGTTCTCCCTGGAAATGGGCCGGAACGAAATCGCCATGCGCCTCCTGTCCGCGGAGGCCACCATCGGCCTCCAGGACCTCCGCAAGGGCACTATCAAGGACGAACAATGGTCCAAGATCGCCACCACCATGGGCCGGATGAACGAAGCTCCGCTGTTCATTGATGACAGCCCCAACATGTCGCTCATGGAAATCCGGGCCAAGTGCCGCAGGCTCAAACAGCAGCACGACCTCAAGCTGGTCATCCTGGACTACCTGCAGCTCATGAGCTCCGGCAAAAAAGTGGAATCCCGCCAGCAGGAGGTCTCGGAGTTCTCGCGTGCGCTGAAGCTGCTGGCCAAGGAGCTCCAGGTGCCCGTGATTGCGCTCTCACAGCTGAACCGTGGCTCCGAACAGCGCCAGGACAAGCGGCCCATGGTTTCGGACCTCCGTGAATCAGGCTCGATTGAGCAGGATGCCGACATGGTGATCCTGCTCCACCGCGAGGATGTCTACGACAAGGAATCGCCGCGCGCCGGCGAAGCGGACATTCTTATCGCCAAGCACCGTAACGGCCCGACCAAGGACATCGTGGTGGCCTTCCAGGGGCATTACTCGCGGTTCGCCAATATGGCGGCCGACGCTGGCGGCGGCTTCTAGCCAGCCGGGCTACGAGGTCTCCCGCGCCCCGCTTGCCGGCGCCCCGCCAGCAGTCAGCAGGTGGTTGGGTAGCCGGTTTCCCGGCGCCCGGCCTCGGATCTCCAGCAGTTCCCTGGCATGGGCGTGCAGGCGCTTGTCCTCTTCCGAAACCGGAACCCATGGCGGAATCGGCACCGAGTTCCCGGACGCGTCCCTAGCCACCATGACTGCCAGGCAGTAGGTGGTCAGATTCATCTCCCGGCCCTTCGGATCCCCGGACCGGACGTGGACGGCAATATGCATGCCCTTTGTGCCGGTGTACACGAGCCGTGCCTCCACCTCCACCACGTGGCCGATCAACAGCGGCCGGTAGAAACGCACCCCGCCGGAGAACACCGCGACGGTGTCCTTGCCGGAGTACCGCGACGCGCACACATAGGCGGCCTCGTCGATCCACTTCATCACGATGCCGCCGTGCACCTTGCCGCCCCAGTTCACGTCCGTGGGGGCGGCCACGAACCGGAGGACAACCCGTTCGGCGGTGCCGGCGTCCGTATATTCCTGCGCGTTCATCGCCTGGACAATGTCTTCGCGGACCTTGATCCGGGCAAGGGCGTGGTCGCGCTGCTCGATCTCGTCCGGAGTGGAAGGCTCGAACTGCGGGACGGGCACCGGTTTCCCGTCCGGACCCACGGCCACAAAAATCACCATGCACTGGCTGCGCATGGTGGCCGGGCCGCCCTTGGGGTCGCCCGAGGACACGACCGTGCGGATGTGCATTGAAGACCGCCCGGTATAGACGATCGTGGCGGTGACTTCCACCATGTCGCCGCTGTTGACCGGATCGGCGAAGTGGATATTGCCCACGTAGGCCGTGACGCAGTATGACTTTGCCCAGCCGACTGCTGCGGCATAGGCCGCCTTATCCACCCACTCAAGAACGGTTCCGGCGTCCACGGAACCGCTGTGGCCGACGTCCATGGGGGCCGCAAGGAAGCGGAGGGTCACTGAATTGGCGGCAGACTCGCTCATGCTGAGAGTTTACTGACGACCCGGCCTACTAACGGGTCCGGATGACACAAACGCCGCCCCACCCGCCATGTGGGGTGGGGCGGCGTCCGTCGCGGGGGCGGAGTCCTTAGCGGGCCCCGGTGTACACGATGTCCGGTTGGGACGGCATCTCCATGCCCTCACCGATGAAGAAACCCGGGTGCGGCGGCTGGTTGTACGAGATGTTCTCGCGGGCCACCGAGAGGCGGTACACGGAATCGTGCATCAGGGTCCGCAGGCGGACGTCGGTGGAAGCTGTGGTGGTGTAGATCCGCAGTTCCGTGCTGTCCGACGACGGCCAGGCGATCTCCTCGCGCCAGTCACCCAGGAGGTCGGCCTGGATGGCAGGCGTGCCCTTGGTGCCGTTATTGGATTTGGCGCCCGCGGCCGTCAGAAGCCTGTCGCTGGACTCGGTGTTCCAGTTCCACTTACTGATGGTCGGTACCCCGCGGTATGTGGCGTCGTCGAAATCGTGGTCAACGATTTCGCGCAGCAGGTCTCCGTCCCACCACGCCAGGAAGTTGGCTGCCGGGATCTTCTCCGCGATCAGCTCGCCCTTGGCTGACATCAGCTGGCCCACGGGCGAGTTCCATGCCGCGGTGCCGCCGATTGCCCAGCCTTCGGCCCCCGCATAGCGGGGATCAATGTCACCGGCCGCGCCGCGCCCGGTGTCCTTGACCGCCGGAATGCTCCACAGCACCTCACCGGTCCGGGAATCCCGGAACGTCGCTCCGCGGTTCCCGCTGGAGCCCATGTCCTCGTGCACCGCGAAGGTCTCCAGTCCCGGCCGCGACGGATCGAGGTCGCTGGTGTGGATCGCGTCGCCGTGGCCCAGACCGGTGGTGTACAGCGGCTGGCCGTTGTCATCGATCGTCATGGACCCGAAGATGAACTCGTCCTTGCCGTCTGCGTCCACGTCCGCCACGGAGAGGTTGTGGTTGCCCTGCCCGCGGTATTGCGTGCCGGACACGTCGGAGTCGAAGACCCAGCGCTTGACGATCTTGCCTGCCACGAGGTCGTAGGTCGCCAGCACGGCACGGGTGTAGTACCCGCGGCTGAACATCATGGACGGGTGTTCGCCGTCCAGATAGGCCACTGCTCCGAGGAAGCGGTCCACGCGGTTGCCGTAGCCGTCGCCCCAGGCCGCCACGTCGCCGCGCGGCGGGTCGTACTTCACGGTGTCCATGATGGTGCCCGTCTGGCCGTGGAAGACGGTGAGGAACTCGTCGCCGGTGAGGACGTAGCCGCTGCTGGTCCGGTAGTCGGCGTTCGGGTTGCCGATCACCGTCCCGGCCGCGTCTCGGGTGCCGTCCGCCGTCTTCATGGCGATTTCGGCCTTCCCGTCGCCGTCGAAGTCGTACGCGAGCAGCTGGGTGTAGTGGGCGCCGGCACGGATGTTCGGGCCCATGTTGATGCGCCAGAGCTTGGTGCCGTCCATCCTGTAGGCGTCAACGTAGACTGTGCCGGTGTAACCGGACTGCGAGTTGTCCTTGGAATTGGACGGGGACCACATCTGGATGATTTCGTACGTGCCGTCGCCGTCGACGTCGGCCACGCTCGCATCGCCGGCGGAGTAGCTGTAGGGCTGGCCGTCTTTTGTGTAGTCGTCCGCCGGCTTGTCGAGCTTGATCGCCAGGTAGTTGCGGGACATCGGCGTGAACTCGGCCGTCAGCTGGTCTGCGCCGGCACCCACGGCCTTGATCACGTATTTGGACGAGGCCGTTCCGCTGGCATCGAGGTAGGACGTGCTGTTCCTGATCGGATCCACGGTGAGCTGTACGCCGTCGCGGATGACATGGAAGCCGATCTGTTCGGGATCCAGGCCCAGCATGCGCCAGCCCACGCGGACGCCTTCTTCGGTGAGCAGGGCCACGGGGGCGCGGTCCAGCTTCTCCACCTGCCGGTTCACTACAGTGACCCTGTCAGTGCCGATCACCGGCGACGCTGCTGATTCCCCGCCCTTGTTGATGGCGGTGACGCGGTAGTAGTACTTGATGGTGGTCAGCACCGTGGTGTCCGTGAACGTCACCTCGGTGGCACGCCCGGCGTAGGAGAAGGTGCCGTCTGCCGACGTCGAGCGGTACACGTGGTAGGCGGATGCGCCGCCGACTTCCTGCCACTTAAGGCTGACACTGCTCTTCTCGATTCCCTTGACGTCCACCTTGGAAGGTGCCGCGGGAACCGGCGTGCTCGGGTCCGTGAGGGATACCTCCACGGTATTGGACGGCACTGACTCGAGGCCGGTGTTATCCACTGCAATGACCTGGTACTTGTAGGGCAGCCCTGCGAAGGCCGTGGTGTCCTTGAAGGTGGTCGTTTCCGTGATGTGTTCAGCAACAAGCTGCGGCTGCGCCTCGACGTTTGCCTGCCGGAACACCTTGTAGCTGGCGGCGTCGGCTACGGCGTCCCAGGCGAGTTCCACCGCCGCCGGGTCCGCCGCGGCGTCCACGGCGGTGGTGCGCAGGTTGGTGGGGCCCACCAGGAGGGGCGTGACTTCCAAGCCGTTGAGCCGCTGGCCGGAACCGCTGATGGTGACGTTGAGCTGGCCGTCGGTCACCAGGACCTGGTTGATGATCTTTTCCGCCGAGGAGGCTTTGCCGGAGGAGACCTGGCCGTAGCCCTTGCCTTCTACCGCGACGTCCGTCCGGGTGGAGCCGATCCAGTCGCTGTGGTAGGTCTTCAGCGCGTAGGTGCCGTTGGGCACGTCCAGCTCGAATTCGAAACTGGAGCCGCTGAGCACGAAGTCGCGAAGAAGGTTGGTGGTGACGGCGCCGCGGTCCCGGTCGCTGAGGACGGAGGGGTCCTTGAAGCCGAAACCGCGTTCCTTGCTGTACGCCATGGTGCGGTTGACCTCGGTGAAGCCGGCCTCAACGGGTGCACCCACAGGGCCGAAATCGAACTTGTACTTGGCTTCCTTGGTGGTCAGGGACAGGGCATCGCTGGGTTCGGAAAGGCCTTTGCCGTTCATGGCTGCGATCCGCACGCTGTAGGCGGTGCCTTCAGCAAGGCCAGCCAGGTTTGTTGTGGGGACGGTTGCCGTGGTGGCCAGCTTGTAGGCGCTGTCCTCTTCGGACGACAGCTTCCGGTACACCTTGTAGATGTCCGCGCCCTCGGTGGGCTGCCATTTCAATAGCGCGCCGGCATTGGAGATGCTGCCGGTCACCAGTCCCTGGGGCCTTGCAGGAACGGCCGACGGCGGGACAATCTCCTTGGCGCGTGCGGCCAGCGGGATGTTGAGCTGCTTGACGCCGCCCGCCAGCAGGCGGGCCATCTGGATGGCGCCGTACTCCTGGAAGTGGGTGTTGTCCACGGTTCCGGTGGGCCGGTTGGGGTAGACCCCGGCATCGACGTGGAGGAAGACCGACTTGGTGTCTTCGGGGCCGATTTCGTCAAAGTACGCCCGGCTCAGCGCCGACAGATCCACCAGCGCCACGTTCTCTTCGGCGGCCAGTTCCTTCATCTTGTCAACGTACTCGGGGAAGCTGACGTTGAATTTCCCGGTGGCCTCATCGAAATCACGCCGTCCCACCGGGGTGACGAGCACCGGGGTGGCTCCGCGCTGGCGGGTCCCGTTGACGTAGGTGCGCAGGTATTCCTTGTAGTCGGCGGGGGAGGCGTACCGGTCATCGACGCCCACGGTGGCGTCGTTGTGGCCGAACTGCACCATCAGGTAGTCGCCGGGGTTGATGACGCGGAGGATCTCGTCCAGCCGTCCCTGGCTGATGAAGTTCTTGGAGCTGCGTCCGCCGATCGCGTGGTTGAAAAAGGAGACTTTCTCATCAAAGTAGCGGTCGATCATCTGCCCCCAGCCGGCCTGCGGGATGTAACCGGCGTCGTAGGTCTGGACGGTGGAATCGCCGGCGAGGTAGACGGCGGGATCCGCCGTGGCGGATCGCGGCGCGCGGGCTGCGATGACCAGGGAGTTGATCTTGGCCGCGGTGCCGCTGAAATCAAGATTCAGCTGGCCGTCCACGAGCGAGATGGGGAATTCCATTTCCAGATACTGGCCTGCGGGCTTGTCCGTGAGCTGGACCTTTGCGATCTTCTCCGCGGTGATCGCGATGTTGGTGGCAGCGACGGCGTCGCCTGCGATGAGCTTGACTGTGTAGTCCCCGTTGGGGAGGTCCACGAGGAAACTGCCGCCCTGCGCCTGGACGAAGTCGGACCGCAGCGGGTCGGCCGTGCCGCGGTCTTCGCCGGACGTCAGCGTGGTGTCGGTAAAGCCGAACTGCGCCGCGGCGCTGTACGCCTGGGAGGCATTCACCTGGGTGTAGCCGTCGGCGGTAGCGCCCGGGCCGAAGTCGAAGCGGAAGCCCGAACCGGCTGGCGGGAGGGGGGTTTCAGCGTGCACGGCGGGCAGGCCGGTGAAGGCCACCGCCGCGGCGGTCACTGCTGCCGCGACTGCCTTTGCGCCAGGAAACCGGACGCCGGAGGGCCGGTTTACGCCGGAGGCGCAGACGTTACCAGTCCCGGATTTTGGCGGGTCACCGGGACCGCTGTCCTGCCGAGTGCGTCTTTGAGGGGGATAACTCACGAACATCTCCTTTGATGAGCTGTGGAACCAAGGACCACAGCGGGCAAGTTTGTATCGTTTCAATCACTGCGTGCGTGGCATGGCGGGCGCGAAGCGGGGAGTCGGGTGAATCGTTGGCGGGTCGGGGTGGCCGACTTTGGACACCCGCTGCCTGATCCACGCAACCCGCCATAGGGCTGCGAGGTAGCCCAGGCTGGTTGTTCGGTGTTACTGAAGTTACATCATGGCTAGGCCTGTATATCCGTGGTGTACGGAACAGGTTTATC
This sequence comes from Arthrobacter sp. GW460-12-1-14-TSB2, assembly GCF_059423525.1. Lineage (NCBI taxonomy): Bacteria > Bacillati > Actinomycetota > Actinomycetes > Micrococcales > Micrococcaceae > Arthrobacter > Arthrobacter sp. GW460-12-1-14-TSB2. The sequence continues at coordinate 125,787 of NZ_JBWKYC010000012.1, read as the reverse complement.
AGTGGATCGTTTCAAAGGTCAAGGATTTTGTTTCATTTCTGTGAGATTTTGTTATGCGATGTCACAACTTGGTCATATGGGTCGTTGGCCGGGTCGCCACGGCTTGCCAAGCTAATGAGAATCACTATCATTTAGCTTATGAAGATTCGTGATAAAGCTTTCCGTTGCCTGAAACCCTCCGCTCGCTGCCTGAAGCAGTATCGGAGCTCCGACCTGAAGGCAACCCCGATGGGCCTGTCAGGGGTAGCGGTAATCGCCGCGACTGCGCTCATGCTGAGCGGCTGCGCTGCCGATTCCGGGCGTAGCGGTGACGCCCCGCTTGCGGCAACTGCCCCGCAGCCTACCGGGCAGCCGGCCGCATCGTCCCGTGCAGCCCAGGAAATCCAGGGGCCCGCCCCCAGGCTGGTGCTGACCCACGCCGGCGGCATCACGGTGCTCGACGCCGCCTCGCTGGCGGTGGTGGGGGAGGCGGATCTTGAGGGCTTCAACAGGCTCAACCCCGCGGGGGACGGCCGGCATGTCCTGGTCTCCACCGGAAGCGCGTTCAAGGTCTTTGATGCCGGAGTGTGGACCGAAAAACATGGCGATCACGGGCACTCCTACGCTGCCCAGCCTGCACTGACGGGCGTTGAGTTCCAAGCCAGCCAGTCCGGCCACGCAGTCTTCCATGCTGGCAGGACCGCGCTGTTCAGCGACGGTTCCGGGCAGGTTGAAGTTTTCGAGCCTTCCGGACTGGGGGCGGAAGCGGCGGCGCTTCCGGAGAGTGACGTCTACACCGCGCCGGAAGCCCACCATGGCGTGGCCGTGCCGCTGGAGGAAGGAAAGCTGCTAATTACCCTCGGTGACGACGAGTCCCGGCGGGGAATTGCCGTGCTGGCTGCAGGATCCGGCCAAAACCGGGCGGAGCTGGTGCGCAATGAAGACTGCCCGGGTGTGCACGGCGAGGCGGTGGCCGGGCCGGATGCCGTGGTGGTGGGCTGCGAAGACGGCATGCTTATCTACCGGGGCGGCCGGATTAGCAAAGTGCCCAGCCCCGATGCGTACGGAAGAATGGGCAACCAGGCCGGTTCGCCCGAATCGCCAGTCGTCCTGGGCGACTACAAAGTGGACAAGGATGCGACGCTTGAACGGCCTACGCGGGTCTCCCTTGTGAACACTGAGACGGCGGCGCTGCAGCTCGTCGAACTCGGCACAAGCTATTCGTTCCGGTCGCTGGGGAGGGGTCCCTCAGGCGAGGCCCTGATTCTGGGAACCGACGGCTCCCTGCGGATCATCGACCCGCTGACCGGAAACATCACGTCGAATATTCCCGTGGTTGCGGCCTGGGAGGAGTCTGAAACATGGCAGGACCCGCGCCCTACGCTGTTTGTGCAAGGGTCCACTGCCTACGTCACCGAGCCCGCAAGCAGTGCTATCCACGCAGTGGATCTTGCATCCGGCAAGGTGACCAAATCCGCTGATCTCCCGCACGTACCCAACGAACTGACCGGAGTTTCCGGCTAATATTCCCAGCCGGTAATACTAGCAGTCCCGCATCTGACGACGCCGGGCCGGCCACTGAGGTGACCGGCCCGGCGCTGCACGGGGTATTGCTTGGTTTTGTGTCCGCTTTAGGCGAGGACGCTCAGCTTTGAGTTGCTGCGGCCGAACAATGCCCGGTCCACGGCCACCTTGCCGGCGCCGGTCAGGGCAATGGCCAGGGCACCCGCTGCCAGCAGCAGTACCAGTTCGTAGCCGCCGGTGGCAGCGAAGACGCCTGCGGAGGCGTGCACCAGGAACAGGGCGCCGAGCATGTCCAGGGCGAGCAGCAGCGCGAAGACGCGGGTCAGCACGCCGAGGATGAGGGCGATGCCACCAACAAGCTCAAGGGTGGCTACTGCCGGTGCTGCCAGTTCGGCCGCCGGGATGCCCATCTTGGTAAACGCGGCCTGCGTGCCGGCAATGGTCCACTCGTTGAACTTCTGCCAGCCGTGGGCTGCGAACAGGAAGCCGGCAATGACGCGGAGGACCGTGAGTGCGGTGGTGGTCAGTGTGGACTGGTTCATGAGGATTCGCCATTTCAGATCGTGGGACGTCACTGCGCTTCGGGAGCAGCGCAGTTGTTGTTTCAATGATTAACTTTGCCATTCAAATACTTGAAGAGTCAACTATTTGTGGCGGCATGTGACGGTTCTCTCCGGTTAGGCTGGCTCCGTGCCAGAATCACGCGCCGCCCGGATTGTTGTGCCCGGCAGGAACTCCCGGGAAATCCTCCGCCTCGCCGTTCCGGCATTTGGCGCACTCATCGCAGAACCGCTCTTCCTGCTCGCGGACTCGGCCATAGTCGGCCACCTCGGCGTTTCCCAGCTCGCCGGCGTGGGGCTGGCTTCCGCGGTACTCCACACAGCCGTGGGCCTCATGGTGTTCCTCGCTTACTCCACTACCCCGGAGGTGGCCCGGGCCATCGGCGAGGGCAACCTTGCCAAAGCCCTCGCGGCCGGCCGGGACGGCGTCTGGCTGGCACTGGGCCTGGGGCTGGTGCTCGCGGCGGCAGGTTTCGCCGGCGCCGAGCTTCTGGTCGATCTGATGGGCGCCGCCGGCGATGTCCGCCAGTTCGCCGTCGACTATCTCCGCTGGTCCATGCCGGGGCTCGTGGCCATGCTTTTGATCTTCGCCGGCACCGGCGTGCTGCGCGGCCTCCAGGACACGCGGACCCCGCTGGCCGTGGCCTCGGTGGGGTTCAGCCTGAACATCGTCCTCAATCTGGCACTGGTTTACGGCATGGGCTGGTCCGTGACCGGCTCGGCCGTGGGCACCAGCATTGCCCAGTGGGCCATGGCCCTGGTGTATCTGGTGATCGTCCGGCGAAATGCGCGCGACCACGGAGTTTCGCTCCGCCCGGACTGGCACGGCGTGCGCTCTATGACCAAGGTGGGCTCCTGGCTCATGCTCCGCACGCTGAGCCTGCGGATTGCGATCCTGGCAACCGTGCTGGTGGTGACGGCCCAGGGGCCGGTGAACCTGGCGGCCCATCAATTGGCCATGACTATCTTCACCTTCCTGGCATTCGCCCTGGACGCTTTGGCCATCGCCGCCCAGGCCCTGATCGGCAAAGAACTGGGGGCGGCCAATCCCGCCACGGTCCGTGAGTTGACCCGGACCATGATCCGCTGGGGTGCGGGATTCGGGGTAGTCACCGGAGCGTTGCTTGCCGTTGCGGCCCCGTGGGCGGGCGCCTTGTTCACGTCCGACGCCGGCGTCCAAGGCGCCCTGACGCTCGCCCTGTGGGTGCTGGCGGCCGGGCAGCCCGTGGCTGGCTATGTGTTTGTGCTGGACGGCGTCCTCATCGGCGCCGGCGACGCCAAGTACCTGGCGATCGCCGGCGTCGTAAACCTCGCGGTGTATCTGCCCCTGCTGGCCGCTGTCCGGCTTTCCGGCGTCGACGGCGCCATGGGGCTCACATGGCTGTGGGTGGCCTTTTCGCTGGGCTACATGTCTGCCCGCGCGGTGACACTTGGCCTGCGGGCCGGGACGGACCGGTGGATGGTCCTTGGTTCGCCCTAGGGGGTCGGGCCCGGGCCGCTGGTCTGGTCGGCCTGCCTTCGGCCCGGTTCGCGTCGAATCCCCTGCGCACTAAACTGGACCCGTGACCCTCCCAGCATCCCCTGCCGATCCCGCCCCGTTGACCGCTCCCGCCGCGGACCTGTGGAAACCGGTGCTCACCAGGGCCGTCGTCGCCCTTGCTTTCGGCGCGGTGACGGTCTTCTGGGCGTCGCCGTCGGCATCTGAAATGGGCTGGGCGGGCGGACTATACCTGCTCGCCGTGGGCGTGACCCTGCTTCGCGGAATCGGAAAATTCGGCCTTGACGCCAAAATGCCTGCCGGCAAGGTCATGGCCGCAGCCGGGGCCGTCATGACTGGAGCCGGTGTGGCTGTGGTGTTCCTGGGCAGTGAACTGGTATTCGGTGTCCTGGCGGCACTGGGCCTGGGACTGCTGGGGGCAGCGGAACTTTACCTGGGAATGCTTTTCCGCGGCCGCAGTGTCCTCGCGCGCGACTGGCTGGCATCGGGTGTCATCGGCCTGGGAACCGCCGTGGCCCTGCCCTTCTTCATAAGCCTCGGAGCGCACGCCCTGCTGGGCGTGGCCGGCGGCGGGGCGATCATTTCCGGCGTCCTCTGGGTCCTGGCCGCCCTGACCCTGCGGCACGATGCGCGGCCCGTTTCCAGCGAGGCCGTAAACTAGTAGGGAACGGTTCTACTTCGTGTAGAACAATGGCTTTACTTAAGCTGCCCGGCCCCGGCCGCGCTGCATGGGAGGAAACACCTTGGCACAACGGAAACCAGGAGAACCGCGCAAGCTGCGGACCTCGGTCAAGGGACCCCTCATGTTCTCCGCATTCTGGGCTGTCCTGGCCTTTTTTGCCGTGCTGATTTTTGCCTCCGGCGGCAGCTCCCGCGCGCCCCGCTTCGACCTCGCCCTGACGGGGGCCGGAATTGCGTTCATCGTGACGCTGGTCATCGCGGCGATGCTCTCGATGAGCCACAAGGAAAATGCGGACCACCTGGGCAAGGGGTCCGGCGTCAATCTGAGTTCCAAGAGGTCCTCCTCGCACGGCGGATATTCGGCGCGCCCGGAAGCAGCGCGCCCGGAAGCCCAGCGTCCCGACGCACCGGATTCGGCGCCCGGCGACGCCCACTAGGTCCTCCGGACTGGTTCTCCGGCTTCCCCTGCAGGCTTCGCCCGCGCCAAACTTCTGCAGGACACCGCTATGAGGCGGCTTTACGGGCGCGGTAAGCGGCCACATGGGCCCGGTTTGCGCAGTTTCCGGTGTCGCAATACCGCTTGGACCGGTTCCGGCTAAGGTCCAGCACCACGGCGTCACAATCCTCTGCAGCGCACACCAGCATCCGGTCCATTTCCTTGCTTCGGATCACATCCACGAGTGCCATGGCAGCCTCGGTTCCCATTCTGTCCGCCAGCGGAGCCTCCCGCGTGGTGGCATGAAGGTGCCAGTCCCATTCGTCGTGCTTGATCAGCTGCGGAAGCGCATTTGCGTCCCGGAGCAGGCGGTTCACCGTATCGACGGCGGAGTCCTCATCCATGGTCCACAGTTCGGTGAGCTGGCTCCGTAGTTTGTGGACGCTGGCCAGTTCGGCCGCGTCCCGCGATCTTGCGCCCGAGAAGCCTTCCGTCGTGAGAAAACGGTCCAGGTCCGCCATGGTGGCAAGATGCTCCTCACCGTTTGCCGCGCTGTTGATCAGCCCCACCACAGTGCGGAGGGCAACTTCAGTGTCAGGGGCAAAAACCATCTTGACTCCTTACAGGGTCCGGGCGTAATGTCATGACCATTACCCCACTTTACTCCTGACAGGAGGCAGCCGTGCCTGCCGTAAGCAAACGCGCCGAAGCGTCCGTCCAGGGCGCCGCTTCCCGGCAGGGCGTCGCCCGCCGGTCCGCTGCAGGCTTCATGGCGTCGGGGCTCGGCGTGGCGCTGTTTTCCTCGGCGGTCTTCGGCCTTTCCGGATCATTCGCCAAATCCCTGCTCGAAACCGGCTGGACTCCCGGTGCGGCGGTGACTGCCCGACTCACCGGTGCGGCAATAATCCTCGCCATCCCGGCTATCCCTGCCTTGCGCGGCCGCTGGAGCCAATTGAAGGACAACTGGCTGACCATCCTGCTCTTCGGTCTCATCGGTGTCGCGGCCTGCCAGCTCTTCTATTTCAACGCCGTCGAACGCCTCTCCGTAGGAGTTGCGCTGCTTCTGGAGTACCTGGCCCCGGTGATCATCGTCCTCTGGCTCTGGGCCGCGAGCCGCAGGCGTCCCCGACCGCTCACCATCGCCGGAACGTTGCTTTCGCTCGGCGGACTCATTCTGGTGCTGGATCTGACAGGTGCAGTGAAGATCGATTTCGTGGGCGTCCTGTGGGGAATCGCCGCCGCGGTCTGCTTGGCGATCTACTTCTTCATCACCGCCAAGGAAAATGACACCCTGCCGCCGATTGTCCTGGCGTCCGGCGGCCTGATGGTGGGCGCCGCGGTGATGTGGCTGGCCGCAGCCACGGGCCTTCTACCCATGGCGTTCAGCACCGCTGACACCAAACTGGGGCCGTGGGTCACTCCGTGGTGGGTGTCGCTGGGCGGACTGATTGTGCTGGCCACGGTGCTCGCGTACGTTTCCGGAATTATTGCCGCCCGCGCGCTCGGTTCAAAAGTGGCTTCCTTTGTGTCGCTCACCGAGGTGCTCTTCGCCGTCATCTGGGCGTGGCTCCTGCTCGGTGAACTGCCCGGTCCCGTCCAGTTGCTCGGCGGGGTGCTGATTGTGGGCGGCGTGGTTCTGGTCCGGGTGGACGAGCTTCGTGGTGCCGGCGCCCCGGCGGCGTCGGTGCCGACGCCGCTGGACCACGCTAACGACGTCGAACCCGTCCCGTAGTCAGCCACTACGAGTCCGTCACCCCCCACGCCGTGGGTGCCTTAAAACGCGGATGCCCCGGACGCTTTGTTGCGTCCGGGGCATCCGGCAAGAAACGGTGGTTTTCTCGAAGTCCGTCCCTGGCGGGAAGGCGGCGTTCCTAGCGGGAAGCCTCTTCCTGCTGGGCGGCGTTCTTGGTTGCCTGCTTGCCGGCTTCCTCCAGCGCCTGGGCCACCTTGGCCAGGGCCGTTACGTGCGAACCGGACCATTCGCTGCGGAACTTCTCCGCATCCGGGCCCTTCCAGTCCGTGCCGTTAAGAGCCTTCGTCAGCTGCGACTTGGTCTTCTCGATCTCCGACGAACCAGCCTGAAGCTTGGTTCCGAGCGCCTTGAGCTGAACAATGTCTGCACCCCAAATAGCCATTAGTTTTCTCCTTCAGTCAACGGACCCGATCCGATCGGCATCCCCAGCGGCCCCCGGCTCATCCGGAAGATCCATTACCTAGAAACTATCCCGCGGCCCGACGCTCCGTCGATGGGCACCGCTCCCCATGCAGCCCTGCCTTGTAAGCACAGCAGGAAAGGTGCAGGGTGTCGGTGACCGGACGGGCTTCGGGCCTCGATCCCAGGCGGTCCAGAGCCTAGCATGGGATTATGTGCCGCAACATTCGGACCCTGCATAATTTTGAGCCCCATGCCACGACGGCCGAGGTGGAAGCCGCTGCGCTGCAGTACGTGCGCAAAATCAGCGGCAGCACCAAGCCGTCGAAAGCCAACGAGGAGGCGTTCACCCGCGCCGTGCATGAGATCGCCCATGCCACCCAGCACCTGCTCGATTCGCTGGTGACGCACGCTCCGGCCAAGGACCGGGACGAGGAGGCAGCCAAGGCCCGGGCCAAGGCGGCCGTCCGGTTCGGCGCCGCTTAGGCCGTTCAGCTAGTTGGAAGCGGGCTTGCCGAAGCTGCGCAGCCGCAGCGAGTTGGCCACTACCAGCACCGAACTCGCGGCCATGGCAGCGCCTGCGATCATGGGATTCAGCAACCCGAGCGCGGCCACCGGAATTCCGACAGCGTTGTAGAAGAAGGCCCAGAACAGATTGGTCTTGATGGTGGCCAGCGTGCGCCGGGACAGCTCGATGGCCTGAGCCACCTGCCCCAGGTCGTTGCCCATTACGGTCAGGTCCGCGGCCTCGATGGCCACATCGGTGCCCGACCCCATGGCGATGCCAAGATCGGCCTGGGCCAGGCCTGCTGCGTCATTCACGCCGTCGCCGGCCATGGCTACCGTTGCGCCGCCGGCCTGCAGTTTCCGAACAGCGTCCACCTTGCCCTCCGGCAGTACACCTGCGAACACGTCTTCCGGCGCAATGCCGACGGCGGCGGCCACCTGCGCGGCCACCGCGGCGTTGTCCCCGGTCAGCAGGATCGGCCGGAGGCCAAGCTGCTTCAGCCGCGAAATCGCGACAGCCGAACCCGGCTTGATGGTGTCCCGCAGCGACACGATGCCTGCTGGCTCGGCGTCCACGGCAACCCAGATCGCGGTGGCACCGGATTCTTCGGCGGCTTGGAGCGCCTGTTCCTGTTCCGGGGTGACACTTATGCCGTTTTCCCGAAGCCAGCCCGTCCGTCCCGCGATGATGAACCGGCCGGCGACGTGTCCGGAAACTCCGCCGCCCGGCGCGGAACGGAACTGTTTGACGGCGGGAAGCCGCCCGCCGTCGTCGTTTCGGCGCTCAGCGGACAGCGCAGCGGACGCAATGGCGTGGGCGATGGGGTGCTCCGAAGCGGCCTCAACCGCCCCGGCGAGGCGCAGCACGTCGGCGTCGGTGTGCGTGCCGAAGGCCCTGGCGCCGTCCACGGCAAGATGTCCGGTAGTCACGGTGCCGGTCTTGTCCAGCAGGATGGTGTCCACGGTGCGGGTGTCTTCAAGGACCTGCGGACCCTTGATGAGAATCCCCAGCTGGGCGCCGCGGCCCGTGCCGGTGAGGAGGCCAACCGGAGTGGCCAGTCCCAGGGCGCAGGGGCAGGCGATGACCAGCACCGCCACGGCGGCGGTGAATGCCGCACGGATTTCGGCCGGGTCAATCACCGGGCCGCTGACGAGGATCCAGAGCACGAAAGTAACGACGGCGATCGCCAGCACAATCGGAACGAACACCGCGCTGATGCGGTCCGCGAGGCGGGCGATGGGAGCCTTGCCGGTCTGCGCCTGGGAAACCAGCCGGGCCATCTGGGCCAACGTGGTTTCAGCGCCAACCCGGGTGGCGCGCACCAGCAGGCGGCCGGAAGTGTTGATAGTGGCGCCTATGACAAAGCTGTCCGGGCCCACCTCGACGGGCACCGACTCGCCCGTGACCAGGGACGCGTCCACAGCCGAGTCGCCGTCGATCACCACACCGTCCGTGGCAATCTTCTCCCCGGGACGGACCACCATGACGTCGCCAACCGCCAACTGATCGGCGGGAATCCCTCGCTCCGTGCCGCCGGACAAGACTGTGGCGTCCTTTGCGCCCAGATTCAGCAGCGCCTTCAGGGCGTCGCCCGCCTTCTGCTTGGCGTTGGCTTCAAGGTAGCGGCCCAGCAGCAGGAAGGTGGTGACCACCGCGGCTACCTCGAAGTAGAGGCCGCCAGTGCCCATCTCCATGCCGGGGTGTTCCGTCATGCGGGGATCGGCCAGCAACTGCCAGGCCGAGAACAGGTACGCGGCAATAACGCCGATGGAAACCAAGGTGTCCATCGTTGAGGCGAAGTGCCGGGCGTTGATGGCCGCGGCTCGGTGGAACGGCCAGGCCGCCCACGTGACCACCGGCAAGGCAAGAACCCCCGCCACCCAGCCCCAGTCAGGGAACTGGAATGAAGGAAGCATCGAAATCGCGAACACCGGAACGGTCAGTACTGCCGCCACGATAAGCCGCGGTTTGAGTTGCGAGGCGGCGCCACCGTGCGCCAGGTGGCCGCCTTCCGCGGCGCCACCGGGGACATGCTCTCCATGCTCGGTCGTTCCGCCGCTAGACGCATGCTGCCGCATACCTCCGGCATCGCCCCCGGCCACATGGCTCGGGTAGCGGGGAGGGCGGACCTTGGCCTTGTAGCCTGCCGCTTCCACGGTGGCCGTGATCTGTTCATCGGTGATGCCCGCCGGAACCGTGACCTGGGCCGACTCCAGGGGCAGGTTTACCGAGGCTTCCACGCCCTCGAGCTTTCCGAGTTTCCGTTCCACCCGGCCCACGCACGAAGCGCACGTCATGCCTTCGATGTCGAGTTCAATCACCCGGCTTCCCGGCTGGTGCAGCAGTTTCTCGTTACTCACAGAGTGTCCTTCCTGTGCGTGTCAGTGGTGCCGGTCTCGGCGGTCGGTGCCGGAATGCGGCGGGCGGGCGGGTTCAGGCTTCGTTGGCCACCACCAGGTAACCGGCCTCAGCCACCGCTTCTCCGATCTCGGAGCGGGAGAGCGTCTTTTCGGACGTGATCGTGACGGTGGAAATGCCACCTGCGTTGAGGTCGACGTCGACCGCTTCCACGCCTTCCAGGGCTTCAAGTTCCTCGCTCACGGAGGAAATGCAGTGTCCGCAGGTCATGCCGGACACGTTCACGATGGTGGATACGGGGCTCATGGTTTGCTCCTGATCTTCGGCGTTGCTGATGTTGCCGATATTGCCGGATTGATTCGGTTGAATCATCCGAATGGTGTGGTGCGTGGGGTTGCCGCTACCGCAGCAGGCGCCCGATGGCATCGGTAGCCTCCTTGACCTTGAAATCGATGGTTTCCGCGCGGAGGGCCGGGTCGGGTTCAGAGGCGGCCCCGACGACACAATGGCCGATGTGCTCCTCGACCAGGCCCAGGCTCACAGCGTGGAGGGCTTTGTTCACCGCGGCAACCTGCGTGAGGATGTCGATGCAGTACTTGTCCTCATCCACCATCCGCGCAATTCCGCGCACTTGGCCTTCGATGCGTTTGAGCCGGCGCAGGTATGCGTCTTTGTTCGAGGTGTAGCCGTGCTGGGGTGCAGTCTCGGCGTCCTCGGCCCGGGGAGCGTCTTGTGGTGAGTCCATACCCCCAACTTATACCCCTCAGGGGTATAATACAAGTACCCCCTGGGGGTATGTGTGGTGATTGCCGGTTACCGTTCCGCCGGGAGCTCGGGGGAAGGCGTCCCGCGCCCAACGCTGCCGATGCCGAGCAGGGATGTGGCGGCGACGGCCGCGGCGAGTACTCCGAGTCCCAGTGGCAGCGCGGAAGCTGTGGCCACGGCACCCACCAGGAGGGGTCCGCCGGCGTCGCCAAGTTCCCGCCCCAGCTCGGCTGATCCCATGGTCCGGCCCAGCCGCTCAGGCGGTGTGGTGGCGGCCAAGTGCGCGAAGCCCAGCGGTGTCGCCGTGCCTATCCCCACACCAATTGCTGCCGCGGCGCCGAAGATGGTGACGGGCCCGGGAAGCAGCGCCACGCACGCGATTCCGGCCGACGTCAGCAACAATCCAGCCGTCATGCCGGGGCCGTCCTGGATCCTGCCCCGATCACGCAGGCGGCCGATCCAGGGCTGGGTGGCAGCGGATGCGAGTGCGAGCAGGCTGACGGCGGCCACCGCGGCCACGGGATCCAGGCCGTGCCCGGTGGCCAGCGCGGGGAGGAAGCCAATTGCCGTGCCCAAGGCTCCGGTGGCTGCCGCCAGGACGAGCGTAGGGACGAGGAAACTGCGGTGCGTCACTTGGCGGGCAAGGTCCAGCAACGTGTACCGGGGCCGGGGCAACGGGTCCAGCCGCGGCAGCGCCACCATGGCCCACACTGCTGTGGCAGCCGCGAGGATGCCCAGCGTGGCAAAGAGGAGGGCGAAGCCGCCGAGGAAGATCAGCGCAGCACCGATCAGGGGTCCGCCAACGTAGCCCAGGCTCTTCCACGAACCGTAGCGGCCAAAATACGTTCCGGCGTTGCGGCCCGCGAGCCGCGCCACCATCGCTGACGACGCGGGTGAAAACGCAGAGGCGGCGGCACCTTGGCCGACCCGGGCGAGGCCGAGCATCAGGGGGTTTGCACCCCACAGCCCTATCAGCGACATCAGGGCAAAGGCGAAGAGCCCCGCCACCACCACCGGCTTGGCTCCAATACGGTCACTCAGGACTCCGAACACCGGTTTCAGCACCACCTCGGCAAGGTCGTAGACGGCCAGAAGAATACCCAGATTGAGCAGGCTAAGACCGATATCACCGCTGTGGGCACCCATTCCGGCTGCGATGCTGTGCGCGCCGAAGGCAGTAACAAAGCCTGCAGCATAGAGCGGCGCGGTGACGGCAGCGGTCGCTGTGGGGATTGGCGCTGTGGTCACCGAATTCGCTCCTGGAGTGCCGCCGGACATTAAAAAGCTCCGGAGTGCGTTATTGGGGGATACGCACTCCGGAGCAGCTTATGGGGCAGGTTCAACTTCTTCCTGCGAATATCAGCTTACTTGGCCGTAGCGGTGAGCGCCACCACCCTGAATAACTACTTTCGCTTTATTTTCACAGGGTCTTTCGTCCCCCTTTTCCCGCCGTTTATTCACAGTGCCGTGGATTCACAACACCCCGCCGGGGCCCATGCTGAGCTGGGTGGCATGGAAGTCGAAGTGCTCGATGGGGTAGGCGTAGACATCTGCCAGCGACATCCACGGCGTGAAGAACGGGTCCCAGCGGTCAGGGAAGGACATGCCCCGGGCCATCGCCGCGTCCGACTCACGGCCCATCCGCCGCTCAAGGGAGCGCGTGACCCGCCGAAGTTTCGCCGCCATCCGCTTACGGTTGAACACGCGGGCCGCAGCCTTGGAGCCCAGGTAATTGACGACGTCGAACGGTGCGGTTCCGGCGTTCAGTAGCCGCGCAAACCCGCGGCTGAAAGGTGCCGGCAGGACACCCAAAACGCGGACCAGGGGCAGCAGGGCCTGCACCACCATGTAGCCGAAAACCATATGGAACAGGAGTTCCTCGTTGGTCCAGCGGGTGCCCGAGCTGCGGCGGCGCAGGTCGGAATCGGACGCGGCGGCCAGCCATCGCTCAAGTTCCCTGACGTTGCGCTCGTAGCCGTGCTGGACAGTGCCTGGAGCCGCACTCACTCGGGTGTGTCCCGGTGGGCGCCCATGTGGGCCGGTACAACCAGGACGGGGCGGTCCTGATGGTGGGTCAGCCACGCGGCCACAGAACCGTTGAGGGCTGCCGAGATGCGGTGCCCCAGTCCGCGCTCCGGCGTTCCCACGATGATCATGGAAGCATTCGCCTCCGCCGCCACACGGCCCAGGGCGCGGGCAGGGTCCCCAGCCAGGATCCGCAGCGTCCACTCCACCGGCTTCGCGCCGCAGGCAGCCCCCACAAGGGCGCGGAGCTCTTCGCTTACGGTCCGGACATCGGCGTCGTCCTTGTCCGGATGCAGGGACAGCCGGTGCGCCGACCGCGCCGGATCCCACTCGACGAGGTAGCTCGCCTCGTCGACGTAGGCGCATAGCAGAGGAACGCCCAACTTTTCTGCGAGGGCGGTGGCCGACTGCAGCACTTCTGCGTGCTGGCCAGGCAGTACGCCGACCACCAGGGGAGGCGGTCCGCTGAAGCGCTCTGGAGACATACTCCATTGTGACCCTGAGGGCATCCCTTGAACAGCGCGGCCGTCAGTCAGGTCACTGGACGGTTCCCGGTGCGGGCCGCTTAGTCGGGTTCGTCGCCGTCCGGAGCCTCCCGTGCCGGTTTGGGGCGGCGCCAGGTGAGCGTTACCGTGAAGTTTGAGCTGGTGCTGGCCGCAGCAATGAATGCCCCGGCTTCGGCGTGCAGGTCCAGACCGAACTTGACCGACACCTCGTCGGGTTTGTCAGGAAGGCCGGTGAGCTCATCGATGACGCCTTGGACCGCCGGCCGGATGTTGCTGAGGGCGCGCTCAAAGGTCTGCTGTGCCCGCGCGAAAACGCTGCTCTGTCCGCCCCCGCGCGTCACCAGCCCGCCGGTGTTGTCTGAAACTTCCAGAAGCACGGTTCCGCCGTCGTTCGTCGGAAATTCGACCAACCGTGTCATCTCTCGTCCTTCCAATTCTGTCTGAGGGCCAGTCCCAGGAAGATCAAACCGCCGACGGCGACCGTTGCGTTCTGCACGGTTAGCACCACCGCCCGGGCTGAGAGATCATCTCCGGGGAGCCACATCAGCGGCAACGTGGCCAGGCAAACCAGGAGAAGCCAGCCGGCCAACGCCGGTGTTTTGGGAGCGCGGATGGCCAGAATGCCTGCCCATGCGCCGAAAAGTGCTTGGAATAGGGTGGCGGCCGTTGCCGCCCATAGAAGGTCCGTTTCCAGGCCAACCACGCCCAGCAGTGCACCGGCTCCGGCCGCTACGGCCAGCGTCACGCGCCCCCTTTCGGTCCGATCCGGCAGGCCGGCGAGCAGGAGCAGGAAGTAACCCGCTGGCGCCAGGAGTGCGTAGACAAAGCGCACGCTGACTTCCCCGCCGGAATACCACCAGTCCATGTCCACCCAGTTGAGGTAGGCGAAGAAGACCGCCAGGAGTGCCCCGGCAAGGGTCAGGACAATCCCGCCGGCCGCAAGGAACCGGGGATCCAGGGCAGCTGTCGTGGGCCTCCTCTGCGGTTCCGGCGGAGGGCCTTCTGCGCTGCTCGGGGCCGGTGCAGCCTGGCGCGCAGTCCTCTGGGCTGTCCTTTCCGCCGCCCGCAAAGCGTCGTTTTCGCGGCGCAGTTCGTTTCGCGCCTTCGTCGCCAGTCCTTCCGGATCGGACGCAGCGGGATCCAGGGCATACAATTCCGCCGCCACGTCCACCGCGGCCTGCCAGTTTCGGCTGCCTGCGTGATACTCGAGCTCACCCTGCAGGTCGGCTGTCCGCTGCCGTTTGGCGCAATCCCGGGCACGGCCGGCGGCGTCAGGGAAATCGGGATCGTCCTGCACTGCGGCGTAACCGTCTGCAGCGGCCGTCCAATCTCCGGCGTCTTCGGCTTCCCTGGCGTGGCGGTAGGCCTCGGAACGTTCCAGGTGCTGCGCAGCGGAAGCGCGAAGCAGCGCCGCATCGCGGTAACTTCCGTCGAGGGTCAGCAGGTCATCGAACAACTCGATGGCCACCGGATAATGCTTGGTCCTCAGCTCGGCGCAGGCCTGCACGTACAGCGCGCGGAGTTCCGCCTGCCGGATCCGGCCACTGGACGGCTCCGCCGATCCGGCCGCGCTGTTCGCGGACGTGCCCGCGGCCGGCTCCACCGGTGCAGCCCTTTCCTTTACCGCTGGGCGGGCCGGTGCCTTCAAGTTGAACAGCGTGGTGTCGCCACCCCTGACGTAGAGCGCAGGCGTCACCCATTCCAAGGTTCCGTCAGGGCTTCCCATGACGGAGATCCGCCCCACGCGGGCGGCCTCGTCCACGCCGCGGCCGTTGGCGATCGCGGCATAGAAGCCCTGTGCAAAGGCGATCGCGGCGCCGTCGCTTATGGCGAACTGCATCGCTGCTACGGCACTGATGCCGCTGCGGACCAGGGTGGAAGCTGTGCCGGAGAAGAGATCCTCACGGCCGGTTTCTCCGGAGGAGCAGGAATTCAGGACCACCAGGCGCGGGCGGGGCACGGCAACGCTCAACAGGGCCATCAGGCGGATGGCCCGCACCATGGATGCCCGGCCGTCGGCCCCCACCAGGGCGATCCGGCCTTCATCGCTCCTGGCGTCGTAGTCACCGTGGCCGATGAAGTGGACTACGTGCCAAGGTCCTTCCAGCAGCATCGACTGGATCTCGTCCCACGCGCCGCCCGGCGACCACACGAGTTCAATCCTGCCTTCGGAAACCGGGCCCGCCAGGGCTGCAGCAAGGTGGTTGCGTTCCGCTTCGACGTCGAGCAGCGGAAGGTCGCGCGGGGAGGCAATAAGGCCAAGGATCCTCAGCGGAGGGACGATTTCCAGCGGGTTCAGGTGGTAGTCCGGTGCGGGAATATGGCGAAGCAATGGCTCCGTCTGGCACAGGTAGCTTTCGGTTTCCGGATCAAACAACATTTCCCACGGCATCGCAGCCAGTTCAGGAGCAGCGAGGCGCAACACCACTCGCAACTGCTGGCCGCTGTGCTGCGCGGCGCCCAGGCTCGCCCGGTACGTTCCGTAGACCTCGCGGGTAAACAGGGCCTGGAACAGTTCCTGGCCAACTCCCCGGACCGGAAGCTCGGCGACCGGCGTGGTGCGCCGGGCGGACACGGCGGAGGCCAGGACGGTGGACTCCAGTTCGGCGCGGCGTTCCAGTATCCGGTCCACGTCCAGCCTGAACACTCCTGAAGCGTTTCCTCCGGCCGGCGCCTGAACCACGCGCACGGTGTACTCGCCCCGCTCGGAGCCTGATGCGAGTTCGAGTTCTATGTCACCGTCCATGGCAACCTTCTCAGCGCAGTGCGGAGTCCCCACAGCGGACTTTCGGCGCCGGTCGTTCCGGTGCCGGACAGCCCTACAAGACAAGATTGGCGCAGCGGAAGTGCCTGCACAAGGGCTGCCCGGCTGCGCGCCCGGGAACGCGGGTGCAACGGCCGTTGGGCCCTTGTACACCCCTTTGCCGCGGAATAACGTTGAGGCATAGGGAGAGGTGGTCCGCGGTGGAAATCTACATGTGGTGGCTTGATCTGGACCTGGCCAGCAAGGAATGGCTGCGCGAGAACCTGCGGACGGAGGAATTGCCGTTGCCTGTGCTGCAAGGGATTGCCGAGGCCGGCGGCCCGCACCCTGACACCGCAACCGGAGTCCTCACGAATGCGGATTGGGACTTCATCGAGACGCAGTCTGAATTCGTGGACTGACCGCCCGGGCGGATAATGCCGCGCCAAAACCATTGCAGCCTCCGGGCGGGAGTGGTTGCATGGGGTGCATGGCCACCGAAGAGAGTTATGTCCTAGCGATCGGAACCAAAAAAGGGCTATGGCTGGCGACCAGCCAGGACCGGCAGACATGGTCCATGTCCGGCCCGCATTTTCTGATGAGCGAAGTCCCCAGCATCGGCATTGACACCCGCAACGGGCGTACCCGGATCATGGTGGGTGTCCGCTCCGAGCACTGGGGACCCACCGTTGCGCATTCGGACGACCTCGGTGCCACCTGGACCGAGCCGGAGCAGGGTGCCATCAAGTTCCCGGAGGGCACTGACGCCGCGGTGGAGCGCATCTGGCAGATCTACCCGGACGCCGACGCCCGTCCGGGTGTGGTCTGGGCTGGCGCCGAACCCATTTCCGTATGGAAATCGACTGACGGCGGCGAACACTTCGAGCTCAACCGCGGGCTCTGGGACCATCCGCACCGCAGCGAATGGGGCGCCGGGTACGGCGGCGCGGCCGCGCACTCTATCGTGGTCAATCCCTCCGGGAACAACGTGCACGTCGCGATGAGTACGGGCGGTGTGTACCGTTCGCTCGACGGCGGTACCTCATGGGAACCCCGGAACAAGGGCATTTCGGCGTACTTCATGCCGGATCCGAACCCCGAGTTCGGCCAGTGCGTGCACAAGATCGCGGCGGATGCCGCCGTCGAGGGCCGCCTTTACGCACAGAACCACCATGGCGTGTACCGCACCGATGACAACGGCGAGAACTGGGAGTCGATTGCGGAAGGCCTTCCGGCTGATTTTGGTTTTGTGATGCTGACGCATCCCCGGCGGCCAGGGACCGCGTGGGTGGTCCCGCTCAAAGCCGACGGCGAACGCATCCCGCCGGACGCGAAGCTGGCCGTGCACCGGACGGACGATGCGGGGAAGACCTGGAAGCGCCTGGATTCCGGGCTGCCGCAGGGCGAATACAACGCGGTGCTCCGTGACGCTGCCTCGGTGGATACTGCGGAACCGGCCGGGGTGTACTTCGGAACGCGCGGTGGCTCGGTCTACGCCAGCCCGGACGAGGGCGAGCACTTCACCGAAGTGGCGTCACATCTGCCGGACGTCCTGTGTGTCCGCGCGGCCGTGGTGTCCGCGGCCCTGGTGCCTGGCGCTCCGGTACCCGCTTAAAGGTCCGTTGTGGCTGACATCAGCGTGGTGCTTCCCAGCATCCTCCAGCCGCTCGCCGGCGGGCAGTCCATCCTGACTACGCCCGCCGACGGGGCGGTGACTGTGGGGTTCCTGCTGGACTCGCTGGCCGGGGATTATCCGGTCCTTGCGAGGCGGTTGAGGGATGAAACCGGTGCCCTCCGCCGCTACGTGAATATTTACGTGAACGGGGACGAGGTCCGGCGCTTGAGGGGACTGGAAACTGAAGTGGCTGCCGGCCAGGAAGTGGTGATCATCCAGTCCGTGGCGGGCGGCTGAAGGGCTCAGGCTACTCGCCAAACGCTGCATTCATCCGTATTGATCGCCTTGCGCATCCCGGTCTGACGGTCCATGATCCA
Source organism: Arthrobacter sp. GW460-12-1-14-TSB2 (assembly GCF_059423525.1). NCBI lineage: Bacteria > Bacillati > Actinomycetota > Actinomycetes > Micrococcales > Micrococcaceae > Arthrobacter > Arthrobacter sp. GW460-12-1-14-TSB2. The sequence goes on along the minus strand of NZ_JBWKYC010000012.1, from coordinate 108,060 downwards.
CACGACGCCGATGCCCGGCGCAGTTTCCTGCACGCGACCCCGGCGGATCACCACGTCGTCATAGCTGGGGCCCACGGACAGGCGGGCTTCAATCTCGTCACCGCGGTGCAACTGGTCCAGGGCGCGAACACGGGTTACATGGGTTTTGGCTTCCTTCAACATGGCGGGGCCTCCTGAGCTGGAGCTTGTGCTGGTGCCTGCAATTGCCGGCACATCCAGTTTCCTGCGCCATTGTTGCCGCCGCGTTTCATGCCGGTAATGGGCGCGTTAGTTTTCCGCGCCCATGCCGTTTCCGCCCGGAAAGCAGCTAACCGGCGGCGTCAGATCCGCCGGTGCTATATCCGCCTGTCGGCGGGCCGCTGGATCCTGAACCAGCGGTAGCCGTAGCGCTCCAGCTCCAGTTCAAAGCCGCCGTCGTCCGCCAGGGGAACATTGTCGCCGTCGAGCAGGTCCAGCAGGACGGCGCCTGCGAAGTTCTCTGCCGGATCTTCCGGCGACGAGACTTTTGCCGTGACGGACGCCGGCTGTGCGGCCATGTTGTGTGCCAGGACCAGGGTGGAACCGGCGCGGGTGCAGCTGTGCAGGAGCACGCCGGGATGGGGCTGCTTGATGAGTTCGAAGTCGCCCCAGGCCAGCTCCGGGCTTTCGCGGTAGCTTCGGATGAGCGCCGCGATGAAGTTCCACAACGAGTCGGGGTCCCGTTTGGCGTGGGCGGCGTTGATGTTCTTCGGCCCGAAGTAGCCGTCAACCACTTGCGCCACGAGCTTGTCCGCCGGGGCCGTGGAGAATCCGCCGTTAGCCGTGTCATTCCATTGCATGGGGGAGCGCACAGCGGAGCGGCCCTTGGCGCGCAGGTCCTCACCCATCCCGATTTCCTCGCCATAGAAAAGGACCGGTGTTCCCGGGAGGGAAAACATCAGCGAATAGACCATCCGGATCCGGGCAGGGTCGCCGCCGAGCATCGTTGGCAGGCGGCGCCTAAGCCCCCGGCCGTACATCTGCATGTCCGGGTCCGGCCCGAAGGCCGCGAAGACCTCGGCCCGTTCCTCATCGGTGAGTTTGTCCAGTGTCAGTTCATCGTGGTTGCGGACGAACATGGCCCACTGGTTGTCAGGATGGATGGCCGGCCTGCCGGCGAGGGTCTTGGCCAGTGGGCGGGCGTCCTCCCTGGCGAGGGACAGGTACAGGTTTTGCATGCTCAGGAAGTCGAACTGCATGTTCAGCTCGTTGCCGTCCGGCCCGCCGAAGTATTTCAGCTGGTCTTTATAGGGAAGGTTGACCTCGCCGAGGAGAACGGCACTGCCGTTGCGCCGGTTCAGGAAGCTCCGCAGGGCCGCCAGGTAGTCATGCGGATCGATCTTCGCCGCGTCCTCCTTGGACACGCCCTGCAGCTCCAGGAAGAACGGCACGGCATCCAGCCGGAAACCGTCCAGCCCCAGCTGCAGCCAGAATCCCATGGACTTGGCGATCTCGTCCCGGACCTTCGGATTGGCGACGTTCAGGTCCGGCTGGTGCTTGGCGAACATGTGCAGGTACCACTCGCCGGTGGCCTTGTCCTGGGTCCAGATGGACGTCTCCTCACCGGGGAACACCACCTGTTCGGAGGTGTCCGGGGGAGTGTCTTTCCGCCACACGTAATAGTCGCGGTAGGGGTTGTCCACGGACTTCCGGGATTCCTTGAACCAGGGGTGTTTATCGGAGGTGTGGTTGATGACGAAGTCCGCGATCACCCGCATTCCCCGGTCTTTGGCCGTCCGGACGAACTCCACCACGTCGCCCATGGTGCCGAGGCGCTGGTCCACTCCGTACATGTCGGTGATGTCGTAACCGTCGTCCCGGTCCGGCGAGGGGTAGAACGGCATGAGCCAGATGCACGTGACCCCCAGGGCCGCCAGGTAGTCCACTCGCTGGATCAGGCCGCCGAAATCCCCGGTGCCGTCGCCGTCGTCGTCAAAAAAGGTTTCCGGGTCCAGGCAGTAGATCACGGCGTTCTTCCACCACAGATCGGACGTCTCCGCAATCCTCATGCCGTCACCTCCCGTGACGCGCTACCGGCCCGCAGCCCGGGCAGGACGTGTTCGCCGAACGCCTCGATGAAGGGTTTCTGTTCCTGGCCGACGAAGTGCAGGTAGAGCTCATCGAAGCCCAGGTCCGCATACTCCTGCAGCCACGTGGCGTGCTGGTCCAGGCTGGAGGAAATGTTGACGGCCTTCCGGACCTGGTCTTCGCCGACGTCGGTGCTGACGCCGTCAAAGTGGGTCGCGGTGGGCAGGTCCCAGGGGATGGGCGGGGCGAAGACGTTGGACCGCCACTGGTCCAGGGCAATCGAAACCGCATCCTCCTCCCGCGGTGCCCAGGACAGGTGGATCTGAAGCACCGCCTTGCCCTTGCCGCCGTTGCCCCGGTAAGCGTCGAGCATCTCTTTCAGCTTCGCGTGTGGCTGGTTCACCGTGACCAGCCCGTCAGCCCACGTTGCGGCGCGCCGGGCGGTCTGCACGCTGATCGCCGGCGCGATCAGCGGCGGCTTGGTGGACGGGACGTCCCAGATGCGTGCCTGTTCCACCGTGACCAGGCCATGGTGCGTCACCTCCTCGCCGTTGTGCAGGCGGCGGATGACGTCGACGCACTCCTCCAGGCGCTGCTGACGTGATTCCTTGGCCGGCCACGCATCGCCCGTGATGTGCTCGTTCATGTTCTCGCCGCTGCCCGGTGCCATCCAGAAGCGCCCGGGAAACATGTCCGCCAGGGTGGCCGAGGCGTGCGCGATGATGGCCGGGTGGTAGCGCTGGCCTGGTGCGGTGACCACGCCAAAGCGGAGCGAGGTGGTTGCCAGTGCGGCCCCCAGCCAGGACCAGGCGAAGCCCGAATGGCCTTGCCGGGCGGACCAGGGCTCTATGTGGTCCGAGCACATGGCGGCGTCGAAGCCTGCCTGCTCGGCGAGCCGGACGTCCTCGAGAAGCTGGCCCGGGCTGATCTGTTCATGCGACGCGTGAAAACCGATAGTTGCCATCGTTCATGTCTACCCGCGGAGCGGAAGCGTGTCGAGGAAAGCAGTCGAGGAAAGCACCGGCGGAGTCGGGTCTTTCTGCATAGACTCTAGCCATACCGACGCGGGACAGCGGGACACCGGACGGCGATGACGCTGGAAAGGGAGTGGCGGGTGAAATTGGGCATTACGCGGGAGCGCCGCGAGGGCGAGCGACGGGTGGCCGCGACGCCGGAGACGGTCCAGCAACTGATTGGCCTGGGACTCGAGGTCCTGGTCGAATCCCGTGCGGGAAAGGAGGCCGGCCACAGCGACGCAGAGTATGCCCGGGCCGGCGCGCGGATCGTCCCCGAACTGGATCCCGGATCCCTCGATATCCTCGCCCACGTGCGGCCTCTGGAACCGGCGACGGCGGCGGCCTTGCGCCGCGGTGCCGTCACCGCCGGCCTGGCGTCGCCGTCGTCCGAACTGCCCACGGTGCGGGCGCTGGCTGCCGCCGGGGTGACATCCTTCGCTCTTGAACTGGTGCCGCGGATTTCCCGGGCCCAGTCGATGGACGCCCTGTCCTCCCAGGCCCTGGTGGCCGGCTACCGCTGCGTACTGGAAGCGGCGATCCGCCTGCCGCGCTTCTTCCCGCTCTTCATGACAGCCGCCGGGACCATCCCGCCGGCGCGCGTGCTGGTGCTCGGCGTGGGTGTGGCGGGCCTGCAGGCGATCGGCACGGCAAAACGGCTGGGCGCCCGGGTTTCGGCGAACGACATCCGGCCCGCGTCGGCGGACGAGGTCGCCTCGATGGGCGGCACCTTCATCAAGCTCGACCTGGAAACCGCCGAAGCCTCCGGCGGCTACGCCCGCGAGCTCAGCGCGGACCGCGGTGCCCTGCAGCGGCAGCTTCTGGCGCCGCACGTGGCCCAGGCGGACGTACTGATTACGACGGCGGCAGTCCCGGGCCGGCGGGCACCGCTGCTGGTGAGCCGGGAGATGGTGCAGGGAATGCGGCCCGGCTCCGTGGTGGTGGACCTCGCCGCGGAATCCGGCGGCAACGTGGAGGGATCGGTTCCCGGCCAGGAGATCCAGGTGGACACCGCCGACGGCCAGGGCACGGTGACCCTGGTGGGCCTGAAGGACGCCGCGTCAGCCATGCCGGCCGATGCCTCCCGACTCTATGCCAAGAACGTGGCCAACCTGCTCGCCCTGGTGGTCCGCGACGGCGCTCTGTCCCTGGACTTCGGCGACGAAGTCGTAGCCGGCACCTGCCTGACGCACGACGGAAAGGTGCGCCATGCGCCCACGGCGGACGCACTCGCTGCCGAGGACCAACAGCCCGACAACGAGGGGGTGGCCTGATGGACGGCATCAGCCTGCTCACGATCACCGTGCTGGCGGTCTTCGTGGGCTTTGAGGTGGTCTCGAAAGTGTCCAGCACCCTGCACACACCGCTGATGTCCGGTGCCAACGCGATCCACGGAATCATCCTGGTGGGCGCCATCATCGTGGCCGGGCAGGCGGCGGACCCGTGGGTACTCGCCGTCGCGCTGCTGGCCGTCGTCCTGGCCACCGCCAACCTGGTGGGCGGATTCGTGGTGACGGACCGGATGCTGGAGATGTTTCGCGGCCGTAAGGACGGGAAGGAACCGCGATGAGCATCCTGGACCCGGCCTGGACGGGGCTCCTCTACCTGTTGGCGGCAGTGTTGTTCATCCTTGCGCTCATGGGCCTGAACTCGCCGCGCACCGCGCGCCGCGGCAACCTCGTGGGTGCCGCGGGAGCCGTGCTGGGCGTAGCCACTGTGTTCCTGTCCGCGCGGCTGGACAACATTCCCTGGATCCTCGGCGCGATCGCCGTGGGCTCCGCAGTGGCCGCCCCCGTGGCCCGGCGCGTGAAGATGACCCAGATGCCGCAGCTCGTGGCCGCCTTCAACGGAGTGGGCGGCGGCGCCGCTGCCCTCGTGGCGCTCCTTGAACTGGCACACACGGAGGAAGCCTGGGTCCGCCTGGCCATCGCCTTCACGCTCCTGGTTGGCGCGGTCTCCTTCGCAGGCTCCGCAATCACCTTCGCCAAGCTGCAGGAGCTCATGACCACCAGGCCGGTGGTCTTCCCCGGACTGCCCGTGGTCATGGCGGCGGTACTGCTGGCCGCGGTGGGTGCAGGCACCGCCGTCGTCCTGTCCGGTTCGCTGCCCCTGGCACTGGTGCTGCTGGTGCTGGGACTGGCTGCGGGAATCTTCCTGGTGCTGCCCGTGGGCGGCGCGGACGTACCGATCGTCATTTCGCTGCTGAACGCCTTCACCGGCCTGGCCGTTGCGGCCTCCGGCCTGGTGCTTGGCAACGTGCTGCTGCTCGTGGCAGGCACCCTGGTGGGGGCCTCCGGTACCATCCTGACCCGGGCCATGGCAGCCGCCATGGGCCGCAGCGTGGCGGGCATCCTGTTCGGCGCGTTCCGGGGAGGCTCGACGGCGGGTTCCACCGCCGTCAGTGAGCGGCCGGTGCGCTCGTCCAGCGCGGAGGACGTCGCCGTGCTGCTGGGCTACGCGCAGCGCGTGATCATCGTTCCCGGCTACGGCCTTGCCGTCGCCCAGGGCCAGCACACCGCGGCCGAACTGGCCAAGGCCCTGCAGCTCCGCGGAATCCAGGTGGATTTTGCCATCCACCCCGTGGCCGGCCGCATGCCTGGCCACATGAACGTGCTCCTGGCGGAGGCCAACGTGCCGTACGAGGAACTGAAGGAAATGACCGAGATCAACTCTGAGTTCAAGACCGCCGACGTCGCCCTCGTGGTGGGCGCCAACGACGTGGTCAACCCGGCGGCGAAGACGTCCTCCGGCTCGCCCATCTACGGGATGCCCATCCTGGAAGTGGCCGACGCCCGGCAGGTGGTGTTCCTCAAACGGTCCATGCGACCGGGCTTCGCGGGGATCGAGAACGAACTGCTCTACGAACCACAGACCACCCTGCTGTTCGGCGATGCCAAGGATTCGCTGACCAAGGTGCTGGGGGCAGTCAAGGCCCTCTAGCAGCCTGGCCGGCACAATGGGCCTGCCGTGGGGGTGGTGCGAGGCGTACCGGCGGGTAAGAATGGGCGTTATGCAACTGCCGGTGATGCCCCCGATCGCGCCCATGCTGGCCAAAGCCGTCAGCGCCCTGCCCGAAGTCCCGGACTCCGGCCCGAAATGGAGCTTCGAACCGAAGTGGGACGGCTTCCGGTCCATCATCTTCCGGGACGGCGACGAGGTGGAGATCGGCAGCCGCAACGGCAAGCCCATGACCCGCTACTTCCCCGAACTGGTGGAGGCGCTGAAGGCGAACCTGCCGGCGCGCTGCGTGCTCGACGGCGAGATCGTCCTGGTGGGTGCCTCCGGTGACCGGCTGGACTTCGAAGCGCTCCAGCAACGGATCCACCCCGCGGCCAGCCGGGTGAAGCTCCTGGCGGCGCAGACGCCGGCGAAGTTTGTGGCGTTCGACCTTCTGGCGCTTGACGACGAGGACCTCACCGGGCGGCCGTTTTCCGAACGGCGGAGCATGCTGGAGAAGGCCCTTGCGGGCAGTTCCGCGCCCGTCCACCTGACCGCCACAACGCGGGACAACGGCACGGCGCAGCAGTGGTTCCACCATTTCGAGGGAGCCGGCCTCGACGGGATTGTGGCCAAGGCCCTGGACGGCAGCTACCAGCCAGACAAGCGCGTGATGCTCAAGGTCAAGCACGAACGCACCGCGGACTGCGTCCTGGCGGGCTACCGCGTGCACACCAGCGGCCCGGACCGGATCGGGTCCCTGCTGCTCGGGTTGTACAACGGCGACGGCGTCCTGGCGAGCGTGGGCGTGGTGGGTGCTTTCCCGATGCAGCGCCGCAAGGACCTGTTCGAGGAGCTCCAGCCCCTGGTGACGGACTTCGACGGCCACCCCTGGGCCTGGGCCAAGCAGGAGGAGGGCAGCCGGACGCCGCGGAACGCCGAAGGCAGCCGGTGGAGCGCGGGCAAGGACCTGTCCTTTATCCCGCTCCGGCCCGAGCGCGTGCTGGAAGTGAAGTACGACCACATGGAAGGTGAACGGTTCCGCCACACTGCCCAGTTCGTCCGCTGGCGGCCGGACCGCGAACCGGAATCCTGCACTTACGAGCAGTTGGAAGAGCCGGTGAAGTACAACCTCGACGACGTGCTGGCCACCTGACCGGCCTCAAACTAATGGCTAAACGACGGCGGCCCGCCCCGGGAGGGGACGGGCCGCCGTCGTGACCTTTTCTTGGGTGAACTTGGCCGGAAGGTCAGGGAATCGCCGTGTCGGAGCCGTTTTGACTGGCAAAAAGGGTCACGACGGCGGCTGCCGCAGGACGCGCCTTACTTCAGGCCGAGCTCGCGGGTGGGAGTCTTGAAGGATTCCTTGGCCGTGAGGGCCGAGATGGCTGCGATGCCGCAGATGACTGCCGTGAAGATGCTGATCTGGACCCAGCCGCCGGGCTTGATGCCGCCCATGGCCGCCACGATCGCCGGGGCGAAGCCTGCCATCAGGAAGCCGAGCTGGGTGCCGATGGCCAGTCCGGAGAACCGGACCTTGGTGCTGAACATCTCGGCGTAGAAGGACGGCCAGACGGCGTTGGAGGCTGCGTAGCCAAAGGAGAAGAATCCGATGGCGGCCAGGAACATCAGCGGGACGCTGCCTGATTCGAGGCTCAGCAGGAAGACCGGAGTCAGGATCGCGCTGGCCACGGCGCCGTAGATGAACACCGGCTTGCGGCCGATCTTGTCCGCCAGCATGCCGAACAGCGGCTGCGTGCCGAGGGCCACGAAGTTGGCGCCGACCACGAGCCACAGTGTGGTGGTGCCGTCCACGCCGGCCACGGTCTTGGCGTAGCTGATGGCCAGGGTGCCAAACACGGTGGACACGGCGGCGATGAAGGCGCAGGCCACCACCCGGAGGACATCGCGCCAGTGGTGCTTCAGGAGATCGGCAACCGGCAGCTTGGAGATGGCGGCGGACTTCTGGGCTTCGGCGAATGCCGGCGGTTCGTGCAGGGTGCGGCGGATGAAGAAGGCCACCAGGACCACCACGGCACTGAGCCAGAACGGGATGCGCCAGCCGATGCCGTACTTGACCTCGTCAGGCAGGGCGAGCACGGGGATGAAGACCAGGGCGGCGAGGATCTGGCCGCCCTGGGTGCCGGTGAGGGTCCAGGACGTGAAGAAGGAGCGGCGGTTGTCCGGGGCGTGTTCCAGGGTCATGGAGGAGGCGCCGGCCTGCTCGCCGGCTGCGGACAGGCCCTGGCACAGGCGAGCGAGGACCAGCAGGGCGGGAGCCCACCAGCCCACCGTATTGAAGTCGGGGAGGCAGCCGATGAGGAAGGTGGAGGCTCCCATCAGCACCAGGGTGAACATGAGGACCTTCTGCCGGCCCACGCGGTCACCGAAGTGGCCCAGTATGACGGCGCCGATCGGGCGGGCCACATAGGCGAAGCCGAAGGTGGCGAAGGACATGATGGCGGCATTGGCATCAGCATTGGGGAAAAACACGTGCGGGAAGATCAGCGCTGCGGCGGAACCGAAGATGAAGAAGTCGTAGTACTCGACGGCGCTTCCCAGGAAGCTGGCGAGGGCTGCCTTCTTCGGGGTCCCGGCCGGTGCAACGGTGCCCGGCGTCGTGGACGGGAGTGTCTGGCTCATGGTGTTCCTTTGTGTGACGACATTGTCGCGGATGGATCAGGATTTTCGCAGCTGCCTCGCTTCATTTCTGGAGACCCAGCCGTCCGTCTCAGACGGCGGCTTTCGTGGCGGCGGCTGGTGGTCCTCGTGAAGACCCGGACGAGTAGCCACATGGTGGGAGCTACTTGTGCGATACAGCAATGATGGCTGTGAGGACTGTCACTTGTCAAGAAAAATAATCACCATCTAGAAATAGCTCTCACAATGTGGCAACATCAAGTTATGAGTGTGAACCAAAACACAGAGCTTGAGGGCGCCGTCGAGTTAGCCCCGGCCACTGCGGCCAAAGAGGCAAAGTCGCCCAGGGTCGCCAAGGATGACTCCCGCACGGACATGGTGGGCAAGGCCCTGGGCCTTCTTGTCCTGCTGGGCGACGAGCCGCGGGGAGCCAGTGCGGCCGAGTTGTCCCGCCGCGCGGAGCTGCCGTTCAGCACCACCTACCGCCTGCTGGGCTCGCTCACGCGGGACGGGTTTGTCGATTATGAGCCGGACGGCCGCCGCTACCACCTGGGCCTGCGCGTCTTCCAGCTGGGCCAGCGCGTCTCCAACCATCACGGGTTTGCCGGTACGGCGCTTCCCATCCTCCGCCGGGTCACGGAGAAAACCGGGGAGGCCACCATCCTCTCCGTCCGCGACGGAAACCATCACCTTACGGTCAACAAGGTGGACGGACCGCAGACGTTCCGCGTGACGAGCGATCCGGGGCACCTCGGCGCCTTGCACACCACCTCGGTGGGCAAGGCGCTGGTTGCCTTTGCCGAGGATTCTGAACGCAAGCGCCTCGTGGAGGAGCTGCCGCTTGAGCCGCTGACGGAATTTTCCATTACGGACCGGGACGCCTTCCGTGCCGAGATCGACCAGGTCCGCCGGCGCGGATACGCCGTCATGGATGAGGAGAATGAGCTGGGCATGCGCGCCGTGGCCGTCCCCGTCTTCAATGCCCAGGGCTACGCCTTCGCGTCCCTGGCCACGGCGGTGCCGGTCTTCCGGCTCGGCCTGGAGGACCTGGTGGCACTTGTCCCCGCACTCCAGGAGGCCGCGTCCGAACTGGCCGCAAGGCTGCCGCAGCGATGAGGTGCGCCGGCCGTCGAGCCGTAGCCCGCCGTCGTGATTTGTTCGTCATAAGAACATCAGTGCAATATGTGAACTTTTCCTGTACTGTAATCCCTATCACCCGGCACACCGCCGGCGCCCAGTGCGCCCCGGTCCGCCGGATGCCGTTGTCAAAGGAGCTAAACGGATGAGCAATCGAGCAGAGTCCTTTCTGGTGGGCCTCGTGGGTGATGGCGTAATGCCTTCCCTCACGCCCCACATGCACGAGCGCGAAGGCGATGTGCAGGGCCTGCGGTACCTCTACCGCCCCATCGACCTGCTGGAGCTGGGCCTGCCCGGTGAATCCGTGGGCGAGCTCCTGCAAAGCGCCCACCGCCTCGGCTTCAACGGGCTGAATATCACGCACCCGTGCAAGCAGCTGGTCCTGGACCACCTCGACGAAGTGTCGCCGGACGCCCGCCGCCTCGGCGCCGTCAACACCGTCACCATCCGGGACGGCCGCTTCATCGGCCACAACACGGACTTCTCCGGCTTCGCCGCGGCCCTCGCCGCCGGGCTCCCCGGCGCCAAGCTTGACCGCGTGGTCCAGCTGGGCGCAGGAGGCGCCGGATCCGCCGTCGCGTACGCCCTGCTCACCGCCGGCGTCCGCCACCTTGACCTCGTGGATACGGACGCCGCCCGCTGCGCCGCGCGTGCTGCCGAACTGGCCGGGTTCTTCCCGGACAGCACCGTCACGGCACGCACGACGGCGGAGCTGCCGCAGCTGATGCCCCTCGCCGACGGCCTGGTGCACTGCACCCCTGTGGGCATGGCAGCACACCCCGGCGTTCCGCTGGACCTGTCCCTGCTGGAATCACGGCACTGGGTGGCGGATATCGTCTACCGCCCGATTGAAACCGAGCTGGTCCGCGAGGCCCGCGCCAAGGGCTGCGAAGTGCTGGACGGCGGACGCATGGCCGTGGGCCAGGCGGCGGACGCCTTCAGGATCTTCACCGGGCTGGAGGCGGATGCGGACCGCATGCGCGCCCACTTCCTGGAGCTTGTGGCCGCCGAAGAGGTGGCTGCCTGATGCGTACCGGAATCGCGACGGTGTGCCTGTCCGGCACGCTGAAGGAAAAAATGCAGGCCTGCGCCACCGCGGGATTCGACGGAATCGAAATCTTCGAGCAGGACCTGGTGACGTCGTCCCTGAGCCCGGAGGACATCCGGAAGATGGCCGCGGACCTGGGCCTGACGCTGGACCTCTACCAGCCGTTCCGCGACTTCGACAGCGTTCCGGAGGATGTCCTTGCCGCCAACCTGCGCCGGGCGGAGGCCAAGTTCAAGCTGATGTCCCGCCTGGGCATGGACACCATCCTGGTCTGCTCCAACGTCGGCACGGCCACCATCGACGACGATTCCCTGCGCGCCGAACAGCTGGCCCGGCTGGCCGGACTCGCCGGGGACCACGGCGTCAAGGTGGCCTACGAGGCGCTGGCCTGGGGCAAGTACGTCAACGACTACGAGCACGCCCACCGCCTGGTGGAAACCGTGGACCACCCGAACCTGGGCACCTGCCTGGACTCCTTCCATATCCTTTCCCGCGACTGGGACACCGCGCCGATTGAATCGTTCAACGCGGACAAGATCTTCTTCGTGCAGGTGGCCGACGCCCCGAAGCTGTCCATGGACGTCCTGTCCTGGAGCCGGCACTACCGCGTCTTCCCGGGCGAGGGCCAGTTTGAACTCGCCAAATTCATGGGCCACGTGGTCCGCGCCGGCTACACCGGACCGGTGTCGCTGGAGGTCTTCAACGACGTCTTCCGCCAGTCCGACGTCGAACGCACCGCCGTGGACGCCATGCGGTCGCTGATCTGGCTGGAGGAGCAGAGCGCCAAGTGGCTGGACGCCAACGACGCCCTTACGGACGGTGCTGTTGTTGGTGGGTCTGCGGTCCCTGCCCGCCGTCGTTATCCCATGGAACTGGCCACGCTCCCGCAGGTGGCCGAACCGGCAGGCTTCAACTTCGCCGAGGTCAAGGCCGCTGACACCGCTGGCCTCGAGAAGGTGCTGGGCCAGCTGGGATTTGAATTCAACGGCAGACACCGCACCAAAGACGTGCAATTGTGGAGCATGGGCCACGCGCGCGTGATCATCAACGAGGCATCCGTGGACGCCGGTGACTCGTCACCAGCAATTGCCGCCCTCGGCTTTGACGTAGATTCGCCCGTGATTGCCGCCGCCCGCGCCCAGCAGCTCAAGGCCCCCGCCGTGCCCCGCAAGAGCCAGGCCAACGAAGAAGTCTTCCAAGGCTTCGCCGCACCGGACTCCACCGAGATCTTCCTCTGCCAGGGCAGCCCGGACGGCACCGCGGCTTGGACCCGCGAGTTCGGCGAAGGCCTGGAAGTTCCGGCCGCAGGCGGACGCAGCGCCGTCATTGACCACGTGAACCTCGCCCAGCCGTGGCAGCACTTTGACGAAGCCGTGCTGTTCTACACCAGCGCCCTGGCCCTGGAACCGCAGCCGTTCGCGGAGGTTCCCAGCCCCAGCGGACTGGTGCGCTCCCAGGTGATGCTGACGGCCGACCGCGCCGTGCGCCTGGTCCTCAACCTGGCACCCGTGATCCAGCAGGACGGCGCGGAGGCGGGAACTTCGCACCGGAAGACCTACCAGGAACACATCGCCTTCGCCGTGGACGACCTCGTGGAGACCGCACGTGCAGCGCGGGACCGGGGCCTGGATTTCCTGCAGATCCCGGCCAACTACTACGAGGACCTGGATGCCCGGTTCGACCTCGATCCCGCGTTCCTTGCCACGCTGCGGGAGCTGAACCTGCTGTACGACCGTGACGTTGACGGCGAGTTCCTGCACTTCTACACCGCCACCGTGGGCAGCGTGTTCTTCGAAATGGTGGAACGCCGCCGCGGCTACGACGGCTACGGTGCGCCCAACGCGCCGGTGCGGCACGCCGTCCAGTACGACTACCTGCACCAGCTGGGCCGCACCACCTGAAAAGACCAACCATCTCCAACCATCAATATCAAACACTGAAAGGAGGCTGCTGTGCCTGAAGACATCAACCTTGAAATTTTCAACGCCGACCCAATCACCGAAGACGTGTCGGACGCGGCGCCCCTGGCCGGAACCGAAGCCGCACCGAAGACCTATGCGCCGCTTGATGCCGCTGCGGAATCGCAGGCGGACCTCAGCGCCGAGATGAAGTCGATCGGGGAGGCCTACGCGGCGGCGCTGAAGAACGGTGCCCGGGTGGAGATCCAGCCCCGGCTGGACTACGCACCGTACCGCAGCAGCGTCCTCCGTCACCCGACGAAGGACCTGCACCACGCGGATCCGGAGACCATCGAGCTGTACTCGCCGGCCTTCGGGCACATGGACGTGCACGCGCTGGAATCGGACCTGACCATCCAGCACAACGGAGAACCCCTGGGCGAACGCATCCTGGTCTCCGGCCGCGTGCTCGACGGCGACGGCCGTCCGGTGGCGGGCCAGCTCGTGGAGATCTGGCAGGCCAACTCCGCCGGCCGCTACATCCACAAGCGGGACCAGCACCCTGCCCCGCTCGACCCCAACTTCACGGGCGTGGGCCGCTGCATCACCGGCGCCGACGGCTCCTACAGCTTCACCACCATCAAGCCCGGCGCGTACCCGTGGAAGAACCACCTCAATGCCTGGCGGCCGGCGCACATCCACTTCTCGCTGTTCGGGCAGGAATTCACCCAGCGCATCGTCACCCAGATGTACTTCCCGGGTGACCAGCTCTTCCCGCTGGACCCGATCTACCAGTCCATCGTGGACCAGGATGCCCGGGACCGCCTGGTGGCCACCTACGACCACGACGTCACCAAGCCCGAGTGGGCGATCGGCTACAAGTGGGACATCGTCCTGACGGGGTCCAAGCGGACCTGGACCGAAAACGAAGCATTTGGCACAGATGGCGAAGAGGAGTAGTCGGATGAGCACCCCCACGAAGCTGACCCCCACCCCCGGGCAGACCGTTGGCCCCTTCTACGGCTACGCCCTCCCTTACGAGAAGGACCGTGAACTGCTGGCACCGGGCTCACCGGGCTCCATCCGCCTGCAGGGCACCGTGTACGACGGCGCCGGACACCCCATCCCGGACGCGATCCTGGAAATCTGGCAGCCGGATTCCGAGGGCAAGGTGGTCCACCAGACCGGTTCGCTGGTCCGGGACGGCTACACGTTCACCGGCTTCGGCCGGAGCGCGGTGGGCAACACGGGCGTGTACACCTTCACCACGGTCAATCCCGGCCCCACCGAGCCCGGCGCAGCGGCCTTCATTTCGGTGGCCGTGTTTGCCCGCGGCCTGATGAACCGGCTCTTCACCCGCCTGTACCTGCCGGAGGATGAAGAAGCCCTGGCGGCCGATCCGCTGCTCTCCTCCCTGGACCCGGAGCGCCGCAGCACGCTGATTGCGCGCCGCGACGCTGACGGCGGACTCACCTGGGACATCCGGCTGCAGGGCGAGGGCGAGACCGTTTTCCTCGACTTCGAGGGCGCCTCCCAGTGACTGCTTCCCACCTGTCCGACGGCGACGTCGGACTCCTCAGTCCCGTGTCGGCGTCGCCTTCGGTGGCGGCGCTGACGGGGGACCGGGCGGTCCTGGCGGCAGTTCTCGCCGTCGAGGCCGGCTGGGCTTCGGTCCTGGAGAAGGCCGGCCTCGCGCCCGCCGGTTCCGCCGCCGTCGTGGCTTCCGCGGCGGACGTGGACCGCTATGACCTGGCGGGCATCGCTGTCCGCGCGCAGGGCGGCGCCAACCCGGTCATCCCGCTGCTCGCAGATCTCCGCGCCGAGGTCAAGGCACTGGATACGGATGGTGTGGACGCTGTGCGTGCGGTGCACACCTCGTTGACCAGCCAGGACGTGCTGGACTCGGCGCTGATGCTCCTGGCAAAGAACGCGGTTACCTCGCTCCTGGCCGACCTTCGCGGAATCACGACGGCGCTGGCGGCCATGACGGAGCAGCACGCGGAGACGCTGTGCGTCGGCAGGAGCCTGACGCAGCACTCGCTGCCGTTTACGTTCGGGCTGAAGGCCGCGCAGTGGTTCCACGGCCTGGCTGCCGCAGCCCGGCGCCTTGAAGCTGCCGAGCTGCCGCTGCAGACCGGCGGCGCCGCGGGAACGCTCGCGGCCGGGACGGTGCTCACCAAGGACTCGGTGGAGACGCCTTTCGACCTCGCGGGCAACCTCGCCGCGCACCTTGGCCTGGCGGCAGCTCCCGGGCCGTGGCACACCAACCGGCTGGCCGTTACGTCGCTGGGCGATGCCTTGGCCGGCGTCACCGATGCGCTAGGAAAGATCGCCTCCGACGTGCTGTTCCTCAGCCGGCCGGAAGTGGGCGAGCTCGCCGAACCCCGGGCAGCCGGCCGCGGAGTGTCCTCGGCGATGCCGCAGAAGCAGAACCCCGTATTGTCCGTGCTGGTCCGCAGCGCGGCACTGCAGGCCCCGAACCTGGCCGCGCAGCTGCACCTGGCGGCGGCCAACTTCAACGATGAGCGTCCCGACGGCGCCTGGCACAGCGAATGGCCGGCCTTCCGCCAGCTGCTCCGCCTGGCGCTCGGCGCGGCCGGGCACCTGCGCGAGCTCACCGAAGGCCTGCAGGTCTTCCCGGATGCCATGCGCCGCAACCTGGAGCTGTCCGGGCCGCTGCTGCTCAGCGAAGGGGTGACCGCCGCCGTCGCGCCACTGCTTGCTGAGCGCGACGGCAGGAACGGCAAGCAGCAGCTCCAGGCGGTGGTGGACCGGACGCTGCAGGCTCCGTCCGCCGAGCAGTCCGGAACGTACCGCCGCCTGCTACGTGAGACCGTGCCCGCCAGTGCGCTGTCCGACGACCGGCTGGAAGAACTCCTGGATCCTGCCAGCTACCTGGGGCAGGCCGCCGAAATTTCCCACCGCATCCTGGCCGCGTTTCCCGGCTTTGCGCCAGCCCCCACCCAAACAGACCCGAACGGAGATTCCCGTGGCTAGACCCACAGTCAAGGCAGTATTGCTCTCCCCGCAGCGCCCGCTGGGGGACAAGCCCCTCGTGGTGGTGGGGCCGTCGCTGGGGACCTCCTCAGTGTTGTGGACGCAGGCCGGCGCCCTCCTCGGGACCGACTTCGACGTCGTCGCCTGGGACCTGCCCGGCCACGGCGTCTCACCGGCCGCGACGGAAACGTTCGACGTCGCCGAACTGGCTGACGCCGTCGTCGACCTTGTCGATTCAATCGCCCCGGGCGAGAGGTTCCACTACGCCGGCGTATCGCTCGGCGGGGCCACCGGACTGCAGCTGGGCATCAAGCACGGCGAACGGCTCAAGAGCCTGTCCGTGCAGTGCAGCGGTGCCAAGATCGGCACGCCCGAAGGCTGGCTGGAACGTGCCGAGACCGTCCGCACCCAGGGCACCGCGGTGATGATCCAGGGTTCGGCGCAGCGCTGGTTCGCCGCCGGCTTCATGGACCGCGAGCCCGAGCTCAGCAGCCGCCTGCTGCACTCCCTGCGCGACGCGGACCGCTTCAGCTACGCCTTCTGCTGCGAGGCCCTGGCCGGCTTCGACGTCCGCGCAGAGCTGGGCAGCATCCGGGTTCCCACCCAGGCGGTGGCGGGTTCGGAGGATGCCGTGGTGCCGCCGTCGTTCGCCAAGGAAATCGCGGACGGCATCACCGCCGGCGGCGGGACTGCAAACGCGGTGACGCTCGAGGGTGTGGCACACCTGGCTCCGGCCGAGGCGCCCGCCCACGTTGCCGAGCTGCTGAAGAGCCTCATCTCCTGGAGCGAAACCAGCGGGGCTGCTAAGTGAGCGGCGCAGAAGTGTCCGGCACCGGCACCGAGCGGCACGGGGTCGTCCAGCCGGACGCCACCAGCCAGGAAATTTACGACGGCGGCATGGTGGTCCGCCGCGAGGTGCTGGGCGCCGCGCATGTTGACCGCGCCAACGCCAACAAGGACGCCTTCACCGAGGACTTCCAGGACATGATCACCCGCATCGCGTGGGGCGGCATCTGGACCCGTCCAGGCCTGACCCGGCAGATGCGCTCCGCGGTCACCCTCACCGCGATGGTGGCGCACGGGCACTGGGAAGAACTGGCCATGCACATCCGCGCAGCCATCACTAACGGCCTGAGCAGGGACGAGATCAAGGAAATCCTGCTGCAGACCGCCATTTACTGCGGAGTCCCCTCCGCCAACACCGCCTTCAAGACAGCACAACAGGTGTTCCAGGAAATGGACAACACCGGAATGGACGCAACCTCATGAACCAGGCTTTTGTGTACGATGCCGTGCGCACCCCGTTTGGGAAGTTCGGCTCCGGCCTTGCCGGTGTCCGGCCGGATGACCTTGCCGCGCATGTGATCGGTGAGATCGTGAAGCGGGCCCCGAAGCTCGATCCGGAGCGGATCGATGAGGTGGTGTTCGGGAACGCGAACGGCGCCGGCGAGGAGAACCGCAACGTCGCCCGGATGGGCACCCTGCTTGCCGGTCTGCCGGTGTCGATCCCGGGCACCACGGTGAACCGGCTGTGCGGGTCCTCGCTGGACGCGGCGATCATCGCCTCCCGCCAGGTGAACGCCGGGGACGCGGAGCTGATGCTGATCGGCGGCGCCGAGTCGATGTCGCGTGCCCCGTGGGTGCTGCCGAAGACGGAGAAGCCCTACCCGGCAGGGGATCTGAACCTGGCCTCGACCACGCTGGGCTGGCGCCTGGTGAACAAGGCCATGCCCAAGGACTGGACCATTTCCCTGGGCGAAGCCACCGAACGTTTGGCCGAGAAGTACGGCGTCACACGTCAGGCGCAGGATGAGTTCTCCGCGAACTCCCACAACCTGGCCGCCGCGGCCTGGGATGAGGGGTTCTACGACAATCTGGTGGTGCCGGTGCCGGGCACCGACCTGGTCCGCGACGAGGGGATCCGGTCCGGGTCTTCGGCCGAGAAGCTCGCCGGGCTCAAGACCGTGTTCCGGGCCGAGAACGGCACCGTGACCGCCGGGAATGCGTCCCCGCTCTCGGACGGCGCGTCCGCGGCCTGGATCGGTTCCGAGAACGCCGCCGGGATCCTCGGGATGGACCCTTTGGCCCGGATCGCCGGGCGCGGTGCGCACGCAAACGATCCGCAGTACTTCGGCTACGCCCCGGTGGAGGCCGCGAACAAGGCCCTCGCGAAGGCGGGCATCAGCTGGGAGCAGGTGGGCGCGGTCGAACTGAACGAAGCGTTCGCCGCGCAGTCCCTGGCCTGCATCAACGCCTGGGGCATCGACCACTCGATCGTGAACCGGCACGGCGGCGCGATCGCGATGGGCCACCCGCTCGGTGCCTCCGGCGGCCGGATCCTGGGCACGCTGGCCCGGTCCCTGCAGGCCTCCGGTGAACGCTGGGGCGTCGCGGCGATCTGCATCGGCGTCGGCCAGGGCCTCGCCGTCGTCCTCGAAAACATGACCGTTGCCGGAACCAACACTGGAAAGGCGTAAGCGATGCTGAATTTCATTGACACCGTAGGCGAGGCCGTCGCCGGCATCAAGGACGGTTCCACCGTGATGATCGGCGGCTTCGGCAACGCCGGCCAGCCGTTCGAACTGATCGACGCGCTGCTGGACGGCGGCGCCCGGGAGTTGACCGTGGTGAACAACAACGCCGGCCAGGGCGACCAGGGCCTGGCCCTGCTCATCAAGGAAGGCCGCGTGAAGAAGATGATCTGCTCCTTCCCGCGGCAGTCCGACTCCTGGCACTTCGACGCCAAATACAAGGCCGGCGAGATCGAACTGGAACTTGTCCCGCAGGGCAACCTGGCCGAGCGCATCCGGGCAGCCGGCGCCGGGATCGGCGGCTTCTTCACCCCCACGGGCTACGGCACCATGCTGGCCGAGGGCAAGGAAACCCGCATCCTGGACGGCCGCGGCCAGGTCTTCGAGACCCCCATCCACGCTGACGTCGCCCTGATCAAGGCACTCAAGGCCGACGGCAAGGGCAACCTCGTCTACCGCAAGACGGCACGGAACTTCGGCCCGATCATGGCCGCTGCGGCGAAGCACACCATCGTCCAGGTGTCCGAGATTGTGCCAACCGGCGGACTCGACCCGGAAAACGTCGTGACCCCCGGGATCTACGTCAACAGCATTGTCCGTGTTAATAATTCAGTGAAGGCGGCCTGACATGAGCGCACAGACAAGCAGCGAAACCGGCTCGATCCAGACGTCCGAGACGCCCCTGGGCCGCGACGACCTGGCCCGCCTGGTGGCGAAGGACATCAGGCCGGGCTCGTTCGTGAACCTGGGCATCGGCCAGCCCACCTTGGTGTCCAACTACCTCGAGCCGGAGCAGAACATCACGCTCCACACCGAGAACGGCATGCTTGGCATGGGCCCGGTGGCTGAGGGGGACCAGATCGACGGCGACCTCATCAACGCAGGCAAGATCCCCGTCACCGAGCTCCCGGGTGCGTCCTACTTCCACCACGCCGACTCGTTCGCGATCATGCGCGGCGGCCACCTGGACATCTGCGTCCTCGGCGCGTTCCAGGTCTCGGCCACCGGAGACCTCGCCAACTGGCACACCGGCGCACCGGACGCCATCCCTGCCGTGGGCGGCGCAATGGACCTGGCCACCGGTGCCAAGGACGTCTTTGTGATGATGACGCTCCTGACCCGGGACGGCGCGTCCAAGATCGTCGAAGCCTGCACGTACCCGCTCACCGGCGTGGGCTGCGTGACCCGCGTGTACACGGACAAGGCCGTGTTCCTCACCGGTCCCGACGGTGTCCAGGTGCGGGAGACGTTCGGCTGCACGCTCGAGGAACTCCAGGCCCTGGTGCCGGTCCCCCTCACAGCAGCCCCCGCCGTCGAACGCTAACCCGCCAACCCAACAGCGCGAACGGACACTTAAGCTCCCCGCCCAGCCCTGCGGCAGGGCCGGAAGTGTCCGTTCGCGCTCCCGGGAGGGCCGGAAGTGTCCGTTCGCGCTCGGGGGAGACGGCGGAGGCTAATAGGATTGGTAACCATGACCGACGCAGCAGCAGAGACCGCCCCCAGGCCTTCGTCTGCGCCCCAGGCCAGTGACCAATACGTGCAGTCCCTCGCCCGCGGGCTGGCCGTGATCCGCGCCTTCGATACCGACCACCCGGTGATGACCCTGACCGAGGTGGCTGCCCGGACCGACCTGACCCGCGCCACCGCGCGCCGCTTCCTACACACGCTCGTGGAGCTGGGCTACGTCCGCACGGACGGGAAGACCTTCGCCCTCACGGCGCAAGTGCTGCAGCTCGGCTACGCATACCTGTCCGGCCTGTCGCTGCCGCAGCTCGCCCAGCCGCACCTCGAGGAGCTGTCGCTGCGGCTGGGAGAGTCGACGTCGGCCGCTGTGCTGGACGGGAAGGACATCGCCTACATCGCCCGCGTCACCACGCGCCGGATCATGAACATCGGCATCACGGTGGGGACCCGCTTCCCGGCCTACGCCACGTCCATGGGCCGGGTGCTGCTCGCCGCGCTTCCTCCGGCTGCACTGGAGAAGTACCTCGCAGAAGCTGAGATCAAGCCCCTCACGCCCCGCGCCATCGGCACCAAGAAAGGCCTCGTGGCAGCATTGGACACTGTTCGGTCGCAGGGCTGGTGCCTGCTGGACCAGGAACTCGAACTTGGCCTGATGTCCATCGCGGCGCCGGTCTACCACGGCCCCACAAAGGTGGTGGCAGCCATCAACGTGTCGCTGCAGGCCCAGTCGGTGGCCACCAAACCGGACCCCAAGGCCTACCTGGAGATGGTGCAGAAGGAAACTGTGGAGACGGCAAGGCTGATATCCGCGGACCTTTCAGCCAAGCACTAGCGCGGTGCCCGGCGGACTCTTGGAAGCCGGGCTACTGCTGGTGCCCGGGCAGGGTGACCGGTTCCACGGGCGGCCACCATTTGGTGGGCGGGCCGATGACAAACCGGCGACCGCTCAGTTCACTGGGCGTGATGCGGACGAGGATGTCCTTGGCACCCTCCTGCCACGGCGACGGCGTCTCGGCGGGGGCGTCCTCACCGGGCTGCACGGCCTCGGCCACTCCCTTGACCACCACGCTCCACGCAATGGTCCCGTAGATGTTCAGCCCGTCCGCTTCCAGAACCACGGGCTCCCCGGAGAGGATGGCGTCCAGCTTGGTTCCGTGACCTGTCCGGAACAGCACCGTGCCCTCGTCCGGCAGGTAGTTGACCGGAAAGATCTCCGGCTTCGCATCGCTGATGACCGCCAGCCTTCCCACGGACGCGGAACGCAGGTGCTGCCAGCATTCATGAACGGTGAGATCTTTTGTTTCCGGCCCCGGCCCAGACGTGTTCATGCTGCTGAGCCTAGGTGCCCGGTCCGCGTTGCGGCAGGGTAGCAAGTCCCGGATTTCAGTTAGGCTTCACTTTGGGAGAACCCCCGACCATTTGCCTGTGAAGGATGCCATGACCCAGGAAAACAAACGCGCCGCAATCATCATCAATCCCGCCAAGCCGGTGGACTTTGATGTCCGCGGCCTGATGGCCAAACACTGCGCTGACGCCGGATGGGATGAACCCCTGTGGATCGAAACCACCAAGGAGGACCCGGGCGTCGGGCAGGCGAAGGAAGCGCTTGAGCGGGGCGCCGACGTCGTTATAGCTGCCGGCGGCGACGGCACCGTACGGTGCGTGGCCGAGGTCCTTTCCGGCACGGACACCCCGATGGGGCTGCTGCCGCTGGGGACCGGCAACCTGCTGGCCCGCAACCTCGGGATGGATGTCACCGACATCGAAGGGGCGATGGCGGGTGCCCTCACGGGCGAGGACCGCAAGATCGACGTCGTCCAGGCCGTCCGGAGCGACCCGGAAAAGGAGCAGCTCTTCCTGGTCATGGCCGGCATGGGCTACGACGCCACCATCATGGCGGACACCAACGAGGACCTGAAGGACAAAGTGGGCTGGCTGGCCTACGTGGACGCCGGCATCCGGAACCTTCCGGGAAAACCCGTGAAGGCAAACATCGTCATCGATGGAAAGTCGGTGGCACACCGCCGGGTCCGCAGCGTCATGGTGGGGAACTGCGGCAAGGTCCAGGGCGGTCTGGAAATCTTTCCGGACGCGAAGGTGGATGACGGCCTGCTGGATGTGGTGGTCCTGGCGCCGCGGGGCAAGCTCGGCTGGTTCTCCGTGGTGGCCGGCATGATCGGCAAGGGCCGGGGCAAGGACACGTCGGTGGAGTACTTCCAGGGAAAAACCGTTGAGATCACCTTTGAGCACCCGGACGACTACCAGCTCGACGGCGACCACGAGGGCGACACCAAGTACGTCAACATGACCATGCTTCCCGGTGCGCTGACCGTCCGGATGAGCGCGGCGGCCGACGCCTAGCGGCACTGCCCAGCCTGGGCATCAGACATCGGAGGTTCGACGGCGGCCCGCTCCCAGAGGGCGGGCCGCCGTCGTTCTTGCCTGGGCTGCTGGATCAGTCCGCGAGCAGCCTGCCCCACCTCGGTGCGAGCAAGGGGGACCCGGCAAGTTTGAGGCAGTGCCACAAAGTCACCGCCACGGAGTCCAGCACCGGAATGCCGGTTTCTGATTCCACCTCCGCCGCGATGTTGGCGCCGTACAGGTTGGTGCAGAGGTAGATCAGGGCGTCCGGGCGGGCTGCGGCCAGCTCCAGCGACCCCGGCCGCATTTCCTCGTCCGTCACCCTGGCGAACGACTCGTTGTCGCTCAGCCCCAGGGCCCGGTGGCCGATGGTTTTGATGCCGTCCGTCTCGTAGGAGGCCATGATGGCGCGGTTCACGTCCTCCGTGTACGGCGTGAAAAGGCCTATCCGTTCCGTGCCGAAGGACTCGAAAGCCTCCAGGTAGGCGAGCGTGGACGTGGTGGCCGGGATGCCGGTCGCGTCCATGATTTCGCCGACCAGCCCGCGGTCGTGGTCCGCGCCTAGCCAGGAGCCGGACGTGCCGTTCCAGGCGATGACATCCACATCCGCCGTTGCCAGCAGCTCGGCGGCGGCGCGCATGACAGCGGGATCAAACTGCTTGTCCGAGGAGTCATCCAGGGCGATCCGGGTGACGGGGATCCGGGTGAAGTGGATGGTGACGTCGTCCCGGTCGCCCAGGATCCGGTAGCTCTGCGGCTCCAGGCAGGTGTTGGAGGACGGCACGATCATGCCGATGCGGGTCTTGCGTGCTGCGGAAGGCATGGTTGCTCCTACTTTGCTGCGAAGAGGGTTGCGGGAGTGGCGGCGGCCGAACCGGCACCGGACGAGAGGTGCTCGTGGAAGCCGTTGCGGGCCACGAAACGTCCCACCGCGCCGGGATCGTGGAAGCCGTCAGCGTCCAGCACCACCCGTCCGGCGGACACTACGACGGCGGGCCAGCCGGTGAGTGTGCGGCCATCGAACGGTGAGAAGTCAGTGCCCATGTGCAGCGCACCGCCGTCGACCGTCCGTTCCTCGGCGGGGTCGAAGATCACCAGGTCGGCGTCGAAGCCCTCGGCAATGGTCCCCTTCCGGGGAACCGCGTTGACGCGTGCCGGGCCTGCGGAGAAGACCTCCACGAAGGCCTCCACCGAACCGCCGGTTGAAACCACGGCTGTGAAGGTGACGGGCATCCGCGTTTCCACACCCGGAAGGCCGTGCGGCATGGCGCGGACGTCGTCCGTCCGTTCACGCTTCTGGGACAGGTCGTAGCAGGAGTGGTCCGAGGAGACGGTGTGGATGGCGCCGTCGGCCAGCCGTTCCTTGAGCGCGGCGACGGTTTCGGGGCTGCGCATGGGCGGGCAGCAGGCGTACCACTCGGGAAAAGCGGAGCCGTACGCCGTGTCATCGAGGGTGAGGTAGTGCGGGCACGTCTCGGAATAGGCCTCCTGGCCGCGGGCACGTGCCTCGGTGACCAGGTCGACGGCGCCCGGGGTTGACTGGTGCACGAAGTACACGGGGGCTTTGGTGTACTCGGCCATGGCAAGGGTTTCCTTGACCGAGATTTCCTCGGCAAGCTCGGGGCGGGTCCGGTGCAGGTGCTCGATGCCGATCCTGCCGTCGTCGGCGTGCTGTTGCGTGCAGTCGCTGATGATGGGGTCGTGTTCGGCGTGGATGTAAGTGAGGCCGTCCAGCCGCACCATCTCACGCATGACCTTCAGGATGGTGTCCCCGTCCGCCATGGTGGTGCCGCGGTTGGTGGTGTACATCTTAACCGAGCGCACACCTTCGGCGGCCAGCTGCTCCAGCTGCCACGGCACGGTCTCGTCCCAGCTGACAACGGCGCCGTGCAGGGCGACGTCGCAGCGGGACTCCTGCGCCAGTTCCTTCTTGTGGAGCACAGCGGCCAGCGGGGTTTCCTGCGCGTCGCGGGGAATGCCGAAGTCGATAATGGTGGTGGTGCCGCCCCAGAGCGCTGCCGTGGAGGTGGTGCGGTAGTCGTCCAGGGTGCGGAAACGTCCGGTCACCTGGGCCACGTGGCAGTGGCCGTCCACGCCGCCGGGAACCACCAGCCGGCCGGTGGCGTCAACGATGCGGTCAGCGGCGGGGACCGGTTCGGCAGCGTCGATGAGCTGGTCGATGCGGCCGTCGCGGACCACCACGTGGGCGTTCCGGCGGCCGAAGCTGTTCACCACGGTGCCGTGGGCGATGACGAGGTCTGGAATGCGGGACATCATTGTCCTCCTAGTTCTTTGAAGCGGCGCTTGTTGAAGCGGTGAGTGCAGACTGGGCGGCGGCCAGTGCGGCGTCGAGGTTTTCGGAGAGGCCCTTGCGGGCTTTCACCGGTGGCGGCGCGAAGGCGCCGGCGCGGTGCGGTCCGGACTGAAGTCCGACGACGGCCTCTGCCATGCGGATGCCGGCCGAGATGCCATCCACCACCGGAACGGGGATCTGGCCGCGGAGTTCGCGGGCCAGCCCGGCGAGGGGCGCGCCGGCGAGGATCACGACGTCGGCCCCGTCCTCGGTGACCGCCTGCAGGCTGAGCGCCAGCAGCGTTTCCTTGAAGTCCTGCTGCACGGAACCGATGCCGGTGAGGGTCTCATTGATGGAGCGGATGGAGGCCAGCCGGCCGCCGAGGCCGAAGCGCTC
The DNA here is from genome assembly GCF_059423525.1 of Arthrobacter sp. GW460-12-1-14-TSB2. Lineage (NCBI taxonomy): Bacteria > Bacillati > Actinomycetota > Actinomycetes > Micrococcales > Micrococcaceae > Arthrobacter > Arthrobacter sp. GW460-12-1-14-TSB2. The sequence continues at coordinate 83,299 of NZ_JBWKYC010000012.1, read as the reverse complement.
CACGCAGTCCAGATACCAGGGCCGGATCCGGTCGGAGATGGCGATGATGGAGAAGCGGTGGCCCTGCAGGGCGGCAGCGCACAGCGCGGCCTCGGTGATGCCGATGACGGGGACGTCCGTGAGTTCCTTCAGGGCAGGCATGCCCGGATCGCCGAAGGCCGCCACGACGACGCCGTCGATGGGCGCCGCGTCGGCGGGTGCAGCGGAGGAGACCGCGCCGCCGCCGGAAGTCTCCGGGGTGTATTCGGCGATGACCTCGGCCACGGCGCCGGCGGCGATCAGGGACTCGAAGCGGGTTTCGATGTATTCGACGCCGTGCCCGGCGGTGCGGACCACCAGTTCGGTGCCCGGCGAGGCGGAGCGCAGGGCTTCCGATTCGATCAGCGCCGTGACGTCGTCGCTGATGTTGGGGTTGATGACTAGGAGCTTCATTTTTTCTTCCGGTGAAGGGCGGGTTCTGTTTTCTGGAAGTCGTCGGGGAACTGTTCACGGTATTTGCCGATGTGCGACGCCGACTGGGCGGCGGCGCGGTCCGGATCGCCGCTGGCGATGGCGCCGTACAGGTCCCGGTGTTCCTGGATCAGTTCCGGCAGGTCGCTGACGTGGCGGAACAGCCAGTGCATGCGGCCCTGCAGAGGTTCAAGAGCGGACCTGAGGAAGCCGTTGTCCGCGATCCGGGTAATGGCGTCGTGGAATTCGCTGTTGGCCCGATGTGCCTCCATGACGGCGCCTTTGGTGAGGCAGCGTTCGGCCTCGTCCAGCAACCCGTCAAGGTAGGCCAGATCCTCCGGCGTTGCGCGGACGGCGGCGAGGCGGCAGGCCAGCACCTCCAGTGATTGGCGGACATCGAAGAGATCCTCGACGTCCTTGGGGCTGAGTGAGCTGACCTCGGCGCCGCGGGCTCCCCGGTCGCTGAGGAGGCCTTCCTGGCGCAGCATCCGCAGCGCCTCCCGGACCGGCAGCCGCGAGACGTTGAACTCGGCTGCAAGGTCGCGTTCCACCAGCCTGGTGCCGGGAGCGTAGTGCCCTTCGAAAATCCGCGTGCGGAGCGTGTCCCGGACAGTCTCGCGGAGGGGGCGTTCCTTGTCCTGGGTTTCTTCTGCGGTAAGCATGGTGCTCCATTCGGTGTTCTTGACGGGTGGTGCGCTCCCGGCGCCGGGAGGAGGTGCTGCGGTGCCTAGCTTAGGGCCGCCGGCTTAGGGCCGACCGCCTAGACGGGCAGGCGCTTGTTGTAGTCCAGCATGAGGACGGACACGCCCATGATGATGGCGGATCCCACGAAGTACAGCAGCGCCCAAGTGTAGGAGCCGGTGGCGCCGACGATCAGGCCGACGGCGATAGGGGTGACAAAGCCCGAGATGTTGCCGCTGAAGTTCATCGCGCCGCCCAGGACGCCGGCGTTGGTCCGGCCGCCCAGGATGGACGGGATGCTCCAGAACAGGCCCACCCAGCGGAGGAAGAACATCACCACGGAAAGAAGTACGACGGCGGTGGTCGGGTCCGCCACGACGGTCACCCCGATGAGGCCGCCTACCACCACGACGCTTGAGGTTCCCAGCAGCGTGCGCATGACGCGGTTGGCCGAGGCTCCGGCTGCCCGCCACTTGTCGGCGATGGTGCCACCCAGGATCTCGCCGACGAAACCGGCGCCGAAGATCACGAACGTGGACCAGCCGATGGTTTTCAGGTCAAAGCCCTTGGCCTGGGCCAGGTAAAGCGGACCCCAGGTAAGCAGGCCGTAGAACACGCCGTTGAAGCCCAGCCAGCCGAAGCACATGGCCCAGAAGGAGCGGAATTTCAGGTAGGGGAGCAGGGCGCGCTTGCCCTTGCTGCCGTCCAGCTCGGCTTCGGCGTCCTCGGCCGCGTGGGAGGCTTCGATGTATTCGGCCTCGGCAGCGTTAACTCCGCGGTGCTGGCGCGGGTTGTCCCGGACGTACCACCAGACGGCAAGGCCCATGAGCACCGTGGCGGCACCGGCGATGACGAAGGAACTGCGCCAGCTGCCGGTGGCGGCGATGAGGCCGGCGATAAGGATGCCGCCCAACCCGGCGCCCAGGGGAGCGCCGGCGTCGAGGATGGTGGCACCGCGGCCGCGTTCCGACTTGTGCATCCAGATGGCATTGAGCTTGCCGCCGGCAGGCATGACCCCGGCTTCCGTTACGCCGATGCCCAGCCGGGCGATGAACATGCTCAGGAAGCCGCCGGCCATGCCTGAGGCGGCCGTTGCGGCGCCCCAGCCGACGCAGGAGGCTGTCATGACTTTGCGGGGGCCGAACTTGTCGATCAGCAGGCCGACGGGGATCTGCATGAGGGCGTAGGTCCAGAAAAAGGCGGAGAGGAGGAGGCCCACCAGCTCAGGTGCGAGGTTGAATTCCTTCTGGATGATGGGGAGCGCCACCGAGATGGAGCCCCGGTCGATGTAGTTGACGGCGACGAGGACGAGGAGCAGCAGGAAGAGCTTCCAGCGGACGTTGGTGCGCCGTTGCACTCCGTCCTTGCCGGTCTGGCCTTCGGGGGACTGAACTGCTGTTGGATCGGTTTCGGTACTGGGAAGAGACACAGCTTCTCCTTCACGGGGAAGATTGCGGGCAGGGGAAAGACTCTGGTGCTGTGGCTGGCCGGGGCCGGATCGGGCGGCGGCCGTACTGTCCCGGCTGGATCTGCGTACGCCTTTCGTGGCGCCAGGCTCCGGGAAGATGTCACTTTTGGGATCCCGTTTTGGGATCCCAAAATTAAAGATAGAAGTGAGCCCCGCCACTGTCAAGGGTTTTTCGCCCGCTGGCCGGCGGGCAGCCTATTTACCGATTGTGACTGCCGGCAGCTACCGGCTGTCGCTGTGCGCGAGGATCTCGGCCAGCTCAGCCAGCCGGTGCGCCCGTGCCGATTCAGCAGGCGTAAAGGGCTCGCCGGGGCGGTAAAAGGTGATGGGGCCGTGCCAGGCCGTCGGGATCTTCAGCACCGTCCCGGCGTCGGCAGCGGCCGGGGCTTCCTCACGGCCCTCCGCGGCCACGGGTACGATCCTCGCCGAAAGCAGCTCGGCGACGGCCAGCGGAAGCTCATCCGGGTTGCCCGCAATCCGCGCGGCAAGGCTCAGCGCCTTGGTCTGGCCGTCCGCCATGGCCAGGGCCGTGGTGGGCCAGACGTGGGAGTGCCTCCCGCCGCCGTCGCGCAGTGCCTCAAGCATCTCCCGCTCGCCGAGATGCCCAGGGGCGGACAGGACGAACTCGTCCATGACGCCGCCCGGCACCGGATGGAGGTGGATGCTGAGGATGTTGGTGTCCAGCCGTGCCAGGGCTTCCGTGATTTTTTGAAGCGACCCTGGCTGGTCGCGCAGCACTGTGCGTGCGCGCCACAGGGCCGGCGCAGTGTTCAGCCGCTTGCGGTGCCGCAGGGCAGGAGCGTGCAGCCAACTCCTCAGCATCCTGGCCGCGGAGGGCTCAGCAACCCAGATCACCAGCACCGTGGCGGTCAGGGTGAGGACCAGGACTTTGGCCACATAGGGAAGGTGCGTCTCCACCACGGCGGCATGCACAAGGAGCTCAATGGGCAGCATGACGGCGATATTCGCCAGTGTCAGCCGGGTTTTTGTGGGTTCCGGCATCTGGCCGCAAACTTCGCAGCTCAAGTCGGCCGATTCGGGGGACTGTGCCTTGCGCTTCATACTCACATCATGTCCGGGCCCTGTTTCAGAGGCGTTGCAACCGGGTCACGATTGTCGGCTATGATGCTGCATCCCTCAGCAAGTAACCCAGGGGTATCCGGCGGCAAGGAATACAAGTACTGCCCTGCTCGCCGGGCAGAACCGCAGTGCCCAGGCGGGTATTACGCGCTGCCACGGCGGTGCTCAGCGGGAAAAGGCGCGTACGTAACTCTCGTGACCGCACCGTCGAGTGGCGCGTTGAATGGAAAGGCATACCATTTCCTTTTTACCGAGGGGGAGGTCCCGGTGACCATCAGCGAAGACCGTGCGGTTAGCCACATCGGTGTAATGAGGCCGTGGCTCGGGCAGGAGGAAGCGGACGCTGTCGTGCAAGTGCTTTCTTCGGGCCGGACGGTTCAAGGGCCACGCGTAGGGCAGTTTGAAGAGGCGTTCGGTTCGGCGCAGCAGGCGCCGCACGCCGTCGCAGTGTCCAGCGGCACCGCGGCCCTCCACCTGGCGCTCAGGGTGGCCGGGGTTCAACAGCAGGACGACGTCGTTCTGCCCTCGTTCTGTCCAATTGCCAACGCCGACGCCGTGGGCCGCCTGGGCGCCCGGACGGTCTTTGCCGATGTGGAGGCCGGAACCGGCAATGTCTCGCGCGCGACCATCGAGGAGGCGCTGACACCGGCAACCCGGGCGGTGATCGTGGCGGACCAGGGCGGCATGCCTGTTGACTTGGAACCCATCCGCGACCTATGTGATCCGCTCGATGTCACAGTTATCGAGGATGCCTCCTGCGGCGTGGGCTCCACCTACCAAGGACAGCCGGTGGGCGCCGGCGCCGAACTGACCGTGTGGTCCTTCGATTCGTGCGAGGTCCTGACCACCGGCGAAGGCGGCATGCTCACCACCCGGAAAGAGGCGTGGGCGGCCGCGGCCCGGCAACTTCGTGACAACACCGGGAATGACGCGGGATTCGATCACCGCATGACCGATCTGCAGGCCGCCATCGGCCTGGTCCAGCTGGGGCGGCTGCACGAAGCCGTCGCCCATCGCAGGGAAATTGTCGCCAGCTACCAGCTCGCGCTCTCACGGATCGCAGGGCTGCGGTTCATCAAGGACCCGGACTACGGCAGCAGCAATTTCCAATCCTTCTGGATGGAAGTGCTGCCGTCATTCGCCTTGCCCCGGGATGAGCTTCTGGAGCGGCTGTCCCGCGACGGTATTTCTGCCGGCGTCGGGCTTACGGCGGTCCATCGGCAGCCGGCGTACTGGGACCGGGACACCGGCCTGGCGGACCTGTCGGTCACCGAGCGGCTGGCGGACCGGCTGGTGGTCCTGCCGGTGTATCACCAGTTGACCCCCGGCGAGCAGTCCAGGGTGCTCCGCTCTGTCCGGCTCGCGGCGGCCGGAATACCCGTCACCGTTCGGCGCGGCAAGTGGACCGGCGGCTTCCGGCGCACAGACGCGGCCAGCGCCTGACCGCCGGATCGTCAGAGGGAGCTTTCGGACTCTTTCGCTGACGATCCGGCGGTGGTGAGTTCCCTGTCGGTACCCGCGAGCTGGGCCAGCAGGTCCCGGATCTCGGCCAGCAGTGCGGTGTCCGCCGGAATGGGCTCCTCCTCAGGCTCCGCCGTCGCCAGCCGGCTCTTCACCAGCGAGTTGATCTTGTTCATGGGTGCCACGAAGATGAAATAGACCACCGCGGCAGTGATGAGGAAGGTCACGAAGGCGGTGATGACGCCGCCGATATTGACGAATGTCTTGCTGTTGCCGGGCCAGATGGCAAAGCCCAGGCCTTCGGTCTGGACCCCGCCGGCCGCTGCGATGATCGGGTTGACGATGTGTGTGGTGAAAGCGGTCACCAGCGCCGTGAACGCCGTGCCGACGACGACGGCAATGGACAGTTCGATCACGTTCCCGCGAAGGATGAAATCCTTGAATCCTTTGAGCATGGGGGTCCTCCGGTTTGCGTTTCTGTCGGTGATTTAACCGATAGACAATACCAGTCCGCCCCTTCCGATCGCTCCCGCGAGGGGGGGCTGGAAGCCCGAGCCGGGCCACTTTTGAGGGTGCCGCCGGGTGGCCGGGCGTAGGATTTGAAATGGACGCCAACGCTGCCGCCATCAGACTGGCACCGTACGGAAAGGCGTGACCCCCCTTGAAGCTTTTGGCCGAGATGTTCACGATTGCCCCCGGCAATAAGGACCATCAGGTCGCGATCCGTTGCGCCGTGGGTGTCTATGTTCCGTTGATCATCCTTGTCCTGATCGGCCGGAGCGACCTGGCGATCTTCGCCTCCTTTGGTGCCTTCACCGGAATCTATGGCCGCGGGGAGCTGCACCGGAAGCGGCTTTTCATCCAGATGCGCGCCGGTTCGCTCATGCTGCTCGTCATCCTCATGGCCACGTTGTCCGCCCGCGCTGGCCAGGCCCTGGGGCTGTCGGACGCCGCGAGCACTTGGACACAGGTGGCAGCCACCACGGTGGTTGCCGGGGCGTGTTCGCTGGTGATTGCCTTGTGGCGTCACCGGCCGGCGGGTTCGTTGTTCCATATCTTCGCCTTCGCGGCCATCGCTTCGATTCCGAACCAGCCGCCGCTCTGGCAGTGCATGCTCGTCGCGATTCTCACCACCGCGTTCTGCCTGCTGATCGGCATTTCCTCCCGCCTGGTGCGGAGCCGCCGAACGCCCTGGGCCATGCCCGCGCCGGCCCGGCTAACGCAGGAGGAGAAGCGCGCCGCCTGGCTTGAAGCTGTGGGCTACGTTGTGGCTGCGGGGCTCGCCGGAACACTGGCCACCATCGTGGGGCAGTGGCTTGGCTTCGGCCACAACTACTGGGCCATGGTGGCTGCAGTCGTTCCGTTGGTGGGCCGGACCACCCGACACCGCGTGGCCAGGGGCATCCAGAGAATCATCGGCACCGTGCTGGGGCTGATCGTGCTTGCCGGTGTGCTCTTGCTGAATCCCGCGCCCTGGCAGATGGTCCTGATGATCGCCGCGTGCCAGTTCGGCGCAGAGATGTTCATCGCCCGCCAGTACGTCCTGGCGCAAATATTCGTGACGCCGCTGGCTCTCACTGCCACGCTGCTGGCGGCGCCCACTGCCCCCGAAGTTCTGCTGCGGGACAGGATCGTCGAGACGGTCATCGGCGCCGCCGTCGGCATCGCCGTTGTGGGTGCACCCGCCGTTTGGCGGCGGATGCGGGCGGGGGACAAGGCGCGGCGCATTGCCGCGTCATGAGGCCCGGCCGCTTGGAGCGCCCGGCTGTTAGGAAGGCCCGACGGCGGTCCGCTTGCCTGCCGCTGCGGTGACCGCCTGCGGCACCAGCACGAGCGCCGCCACAGCGAGGACGGCCGCGCCGGCGAAGACGTAGAAGCCCCAGGGGTAGGCGATTCCGGCGGCCACCAGGGTGCCCGTCACGGCCGGGCCGAGGATGGCGCCGAGGCGTCCGACCCCTGCGGCGAAGCCCAGTGCGGTGCCGCGCAGCCGGGCCGGGAACAGCTGGCTGACCCAGGCGTACACCAGCACCTGTGAGCTGAAGACGAAGACGCCGGTCACGAACACGGCCGCGTTCAGGAGCAGTTCGTTCTCGATCTTCACGCTGAGCGCTGCGAGGAAGACGGCGGAGAGGAAGAACCAGAGAAGCACGATCTTCTTGGTTCCATGCTTGTCGGCCAGGATGCCGGCCACCACCAGGCCAACCACCGCGCCCACGTTCAGGACAAGGAGCAGGGAGAGTCCTGCGCTGAGCGTGTAACCGGCGGAGGACATGAGTTGCGGCAGCCAGGTGTTCAGCCCGTACACGAGCAGCAGGCCCATGAAGGAGGCGACGGCGATGCCAGCCGCAACGAGGGGGTACGGTTTCCGGCCGAGGTCCCGGAAGCTGGCGCGTTCTTCGACTGAGGGCTCGGCGGGCTCAGCGGCTTTGGCGGGATGGGTGCCGGACGCCGGAGAGATTGCCGGCAGGGAAACAACCGCGGGCAGCGTTTCCGGCAGCTTGAACCACAGGAACGGCACCAGCGCGAAGCCGGCGATACCGCCGACCACGAACATGATGCGCCAGTCCGGGATGACCATCAGCGCCAGGAAGGCGGTGGCCACGGCCCCGGCGTGGTAACCGGTCATGGTCCGCGTGGTGGACTTGCCGGCCGATCCCGCGGGGGCGTAGTCGTTCATGTACGCCAGGGCGGCCGGGAGGCAGGCACCCAGCCCCAGCCCCGCCAGCAGCCTGAAGATGCTGAAGACGGCAACGTTGGGGGCAAAGACCACGGCAATGGTGAAGATGGAGAACCACGTCACGCAGGCAACCAGCAGGTTCCGCCGGCCGAAGCGGTCCGAGAGCGGCGCAATGAACAGCGCTCCCAGCCCTACGCCCACCAGTGAGATCGTTGCGGCGAACGTGGCGCCGACGGCGTCGAAGCCGAGGTCGTGGGTCTTGATGAGGGTGGGGATGACGGTGCCGAGCACCACCAGGTCAAAGCCGTCCAGGACCATGGCCAGCCAGCACAGCCAGACGGGCCAGCGTGATTTGTTTTCCAACGACGTCGTTGACATTGCTACCTCAGAGTTGATTTCATGCCGGTTGGTTTCTCCATGGCACCGGCCGGGACCGAACGTTCCCTCTCCTGAGATTTGTACCACTGGCCCCTGTTGTGTGGGACACTTCAATCCATTCAATGGAAGGGGAAATGTGGCCAACTCGGGCTCCGGGGACTCAGTGGTGGACCGCGTGGTCCGCGTCATCGCCGCCTTTCCGGAAGGCGTCAACGTCCTGCCGCTTTCCGAACTCGCGGCCCGGGCCGGGCTTCCGCTCACCACGGCTCACCGGCTGGTCAGGCAGCTGGCGGGACACGGGCTCCTGGATGTCGGGTCCGGCGGCTCGGTGCAGCTCGGGCTGCGGCTGTGGGAGCTGGTGAACCGCAATTCGCCCACACTGGAACTGCGCCGGGCTGCCATGCCGTTCATGGAGGACATCCAGCAAGTGCTCAACCAGAACGTGAACCTCGCCGTGCTGGACGGCTGGGAGGCCCTCTTCGTGGAGCGTCTGTCGCGGCGCGGCTCTGTGGCCAACCGGGCACAGGTGGCCGGCCGTATGCCGGTGCATGTGTCCTCCGCCGGACTGGTGCTGATGGCCAACCAGCCCCACGCGGTCCAGGCGGAATACCTGGCGGGCTTCACGGATCCTGCCGGCAGGCTGACGGTGGAAGAGCTCCGCATCCAGCTGGGGGAGGCCGCGCACCAGGGGTACGCCCAGCTGGCCGGCGTGGTGGATCCGGACACCTGGGGCATTGCCGTCCCGGTCATGAACCGCAAGAAGCGGACAGTGGCCGCGATCGGCGTCGTGGTTCCGTTGCGCGAGGTGCGCCTGCAGGCGCTGGTGCCGGCGCTGCAGACAGCCGCCCGGGGAATAGGGCGGCGCCTTGCTGAATCGCAAAGCCTTCCGGAGGGGCGGGACTAGACGGGCCCCGCAAATTCCATTCAACGGAATCCTTGTAACGCGGATCACTCGGCCGGGAGCACACTGTAGCCAGACGATCCAACAGGCCCCGGAAACCCCCGCCGGGCCCCGCAACGAAGCGAGGAAACACCATGGCAGCCCGAAAAGTCATCACCACCCAAGTGGCCATCCTGGGCGCCGGCCCGGCAGGACTGATGCTCTCCCATCTGCTCGCCAAGTCCGGCATCGAATCCACCGTCATCGAAATCCGCAGCCGGCAGGAAATCCAGGAGACGGTCCGCGCCGGCATCCTGGAGCATGGCACCGTGAACATGCTGGTGGACAGCGGCGTCTCGGACCGGGTGCTGCGGGACGGCGACCGGCACGACGGGATTGAGCTGCGCTTCAACGGCGAAAGCCACCGGATCGACTTCAAGGACCTGGTGGGGGAGTCGGTGTGGCTGTACCCGCAGACCGACGTGTTCATGGACCTGGCCGCACGGCGCGAGGCCGACGGCGGGGACGTCCGCTACAGCGTCACCGACACCACCATCCACGACATCGAGGGATCGCCGAAGGTCTGGTTCACGGACGCTGACGGCGTGGAATACGAGCTGCAGGCTGATTTCATTACCGGCGCGGACGGTTCGCGCAGCCACTGCCGCTTCCAGATCCCCGAGGCGGACCGCAAGTGGTATTTCCACGAATACCCCTTCGCCTGGTTCGGCATCCTGGCCGAAGCGCCCCGCAGCTCCGATGAGCTCATCTACGCCAACTCGGACAACGGCTTCGCCCTGATCAGCCAGCGGACAGAGACCGTCCAGCGGATGTACTTCCAGTGCGATCCCAACGAGGACGTCAACAATTGGAGCGAGGACCGCATCTGGGACGCCTTCCGCAGCCGGGTCAACGGCAACGGATTCGAGCTGAAGGAAGGCCCGGTCATCGACAAAATGGTGCTCAAGTTCCGCAGCTTCGTCCACGCCCCCATGCGCCACGGCAAGCTCTTCCTGGCCGGCGACGCCGCCCACACCGTGCCCCCCACCGGGGCCAAGGGGCTCAACCTTGCCATCCACGACGTCAAGGTCCTCTTCGAAGGCCTGGAAAGCTACTACAAGGGCGGTTCCACGGCACTGCTGGACGCCTACAGCGACCGCGCCCTGGAGCGCGTCTGGAAGGCCCAGCAGTTCTCCTACTGGATGACCTCCATGCTGCACACTCCGGTGGATGCCGATGACTTTTCCCGCGCACGCCAGCTGGGCGAACTCAACTCGGTGGTCTCATCCCGGCATGGCAGGGCGTACCTGGCCGAGGCCTACACCGGCTGGCCGTCTGCCTGACGGGTCTGCCTGACGGGTCCGCCGTAGACTCGGTGCATGTACGCCATCACCATCGTCGGCGGGGGCATTGCCGGGCTGGCACTGGCGGCGACCCTTGACCCGGATCGCTTCGACGTAACCGTGCACGAGCAGCGCAACGCCTTGCCGGCAGTGGAAACGTCCCTGGCTATGTGGCCCCAGGCCCAGCACGCCCTCGACTCCGTCGGGATCCTGCCGGAAATCCGGGCGGCAGGCTCCGCCTTCGAAGGCATGGCCCTGCGGGATGCTGCCGGGACAGCCTGGCTTCGAGCCGAGGTAGCCGGTGTCATCGGCGTTTCACGGGCGGACCTGCTTCGGCACCTGGACGCCGCCGTGCCGGATTCGGTAACCCGCGTGTTTGGGGCCGTGGCCTCGCTCCCCGACGGCGGCGTGCTGGTCGGGGCCGACGGCGTGCATAGCGTGGTTCGCAGGGCACGCTGGGGTCCGCGGTCCCGGGAGCGGCTCAGCCCCTACCTCGCGTTGCGCGGCGTCATCAACGAACCTGTGCCCGCCGACAGTGGCGGCGAATACTGGGGCCGCGGCGAATTGTTCGGCATCGCGCCGGCCTCCCGGCAGCGGACGTATTGGTACGCCTCCTACCGGTCAGACCTGGGGCCGGGCGGCATCGACGTCGAAGCGGCGCTGGACCACACCCGCCGTCGGTTTTCCGGAAAAGCGGCCGGAATCGTCAGTGTCCTGGCGGGGGCAACACCGGAGGGGACCCTCGCCCAGCGGATCTGGACCGTGCCGGCCCTGCGCAGCTACGTGCGGGGCGGCTCCGTGTTGGTGGGAGATGCCGCCCACGGCATGACGCCCAATCTTGGGCGTGGGGCCTGCGAGGCCCTGATTGACTCCGTCGCACTGGCGGAACTGCTCAACTCCCGGCCGCTTCCGGAGGCGCTCAAGGCATACAACAAACGGCGCGTGTTGCGCAGCCAGGCCTTGCGGGTGGCGTCGTCGGCAATGACCCGGCTCGTGCTCGCAGAATCCGCCCAGCCGCTCAGGGACAGGATTCTCAGCGTGGCCGGGCGGCTCAGCCGGTAAGCCCGCCGCTCGCCGTCGACACCTTGGCGCCCGCTGCCTCCGTCGCCGGTGAACCGACGGGCACCGCAGTGCCAGCATTGGCATCTGGTGTGCCGCGCTTGCCGCGCTTGGAGCCGCGGCGTCCGCCAGGCCGGCTGCCGGACCGCCCGTACACCAGGTACATGGTCAGCCCGGTGATGACCATCAGCAGCACTGTGTAAACAAAGGTGTTGGAAACGCCGTCGACGCCTTCTGCGCCGTCCGTGTTGGCCTTGATCACGAGGCCCAGGGGCTGGACCAGCGGGTGGGCCAGGAAGATGGCGGTGTCGTAGTCGTCCAGCATGCTGTTGAAGTTGAGGGCGGCAATGGCCGCCGCAGCGGGCAGCACCAGAGGCAGCAGGATGCGGCGGAACACATAGATCGTCTTCGCCCCCATGATCGTTGCCGCCTCTTCCAGAGAAGAATTAATCGACGCAAACGACGCCTTGAGCATCCTGAGCGTGAAGGGAATCTTGACCGTGACAAACGCGATCAGGAGGATGACTGTGGTTCCGGTAAGTACGGCGCCGCCGACCAGAGGGTTGGGGTGGTCGTAGCTGATGATCAATCCCAGTGCGAGCAAAGCCGACGGCAGGATCCAGGGGATGTGCAGCAGGTACTCGAAGAGGCCAGTCACCCAGTTTTTGTGTTTCTGAAGGATCCGCGCCACAAAGAGCAGGCCGCCCACAGCGATGGCCGCCGCCAGGGCGCTGTAGATAACGCTGACAATGAAAGGCCGCAAGCCCGCGGGCTGTGTCAGTACGCGCACGTAGTTGTCGATCGTAAGGCTGCCCGGCGAGAGCTGGCCGGTTTGGATAGCGGCGCCGTCCGCGAAGGAAAACAGCACAATCAGCACTACCGGGAGGGTGTAGACCGCGAACAGCAGGTAAGCGGCTGCGTGCACGGCAATGTTGGCTGCAGGATTGGTGATCCTCTGCTTCTGCAGAGCGGAGGAAACCTTGGACACCGAAAAGTAGGTCCCGCCCTTCTCCAGGCGGGACATCACAGCGAGCATCAGCATGGTCGCTACGCCCAGGATGACGGCTAGCAGGGCAGCCAGATCCCGTGATGTGGGGCTATTCGTGAAAGTAAGGATCATAGGCGTGATCGTCTGGAAGTCGCGTCCGCCGAGGACCTGCGGCGCGCTGAGTGCTCCCAGGCCGGTGAGGAAAGACAAGATGGTGACGGCAAAGAGCGTGGGCTTCAGCATGGGCAGCACAATGCGCCGAAGGATGGTCCAGGTGGAAGCGCCAAGGTTCCTGGCCGCTTCGATGGTCTGGTAATCGACGCCTTTGAGGGCGTTCGCGACGAAGAGCATGTGGTTGGTGGTGGTGGCGAAGGTCATGACCGCCAGCACGGCGAAGAATCCCGAAAACCAGTCGGGCTCCATGCCGGGAAAGATGTTCAGCAGGAAGGCGGTGACGATTCCCTTGTCGCCGTAAATGAACTTGTAGCCCGCCGCCAGCACGATGCCGCCGTAGATGAAGGTCGTGGCGTAGCCCAGGAACAGGATCCGGGAACCGCGGATCCTGAAGTAATGGGTCACGAGGACGATGAAGATGCCCACAACGTTCACGGTGATGGAAAGTGCCACGGCCAGCAGGAAGCTGTTGCCCAAGGATTTCATGGCCCGCTGGGACGATAGGAGTTTCTCCGCCGCCCGGCCCGAAAAGGTCCCGCCGGGGAAGAAGGTTTCGATCAGCACGTTCGCGTTGGGCCAGACGAGGAAGGCTGCGATGAACCACGTCAGGACCGTTCCCACGATGATGATGAACGGTGAACGGAGCATGGTCCTGGCGGGGGTGCTGCTCATCGGAGGGCCGCCGCCTGATCCCGGCCGGGCTGATCCTGCCCGGCCGGTGCGGCATCCTGCAGTGCGGCACCGGTGTCTGGATGGTACTGCAGCACATGACCCGGCTGGACATAGACGGTCGTCTCCGAACCCGCCTCGGGATGCACGCCGCCGTCCTCCTTGACCAGCAGCCGGATGTCGGCGCCATGGCTCCGAACGACATAGCGGCTGTGGAGGCCGTGATAGGTCCGGGACACCACGGTTCCGGTGAGCCCCACGGCTGTGCCGCCGGCGCCTGTGCTGCCGTCTGCGGGGCGGGTCAGTGACGCCTTTTCCACCCGCAGGTAGGAGTTGGCTGTCACACTGAGACCTGCACCCGCGAGCCGGTTCATTTCAGCTACGAACTCCGCGGTCAGGGGAGAACTGTCGCCAATGAAGTTGCACACGAATTCCGTGGCTGCCCTGTCGTAGATGTCCTGGGGAGTGCCCACCTGCTCCACGACGCCCTTGTTGAAGACGGCGACGCGGTCGCTCATGGCCAGGGCCTCGTCCTGGTCGTGGGTCACGTAGACAGTGGTGATTCCGAACTCGGACTGCAGGTCCTTGAGCTGCTGCCGGAGCTGGTGCCGGAGCTTGGCATCCAGATTGGAAAGCGGCTCGTCGAGCAGCAGGATCTTGGGGCGCAGCACCAGCGCTCGGGCAACTGCCACCCGCTGCTGCTGGCCGCCGGAAAGCTCTGCCACGTTCTTGTCCAGCTGTTCGTCGCTGAGCTCCACCCGGCGCGCAATATCGCGCACCAGGCGGTCGCTCTCGGCGGACTTCTCTTTCCGGACGCGCAGGCCGAAGGCGATGTTGTCCCGGACGCTCATGCTGGGGAACAAAGCGTAGTTCTGGAACACCATCCCCACCTGGCGCTTGTCGCTGGGGAGGCGCGTGACGTTTTTCCCGTCAACGTGGACGGTTCCCGAGGAGGGTTCTATGAATCCGGCCAACGTCCGAAGCGCCGTCGTTTTGCCGCAGCCCGACGGGCCCAACAGCGTGAAGAATTCACCGGGTTGGACGTGGAGGTCCAGGTGCGGGATGGCAATGAAATCGCCGAAGGAAACTTCGATGTTGTCCAAGCGGATCATGGGGAACCTGTCTGGTGGGACTGCAGAAGCGGGAGGCTGGGCAGGGGCTACGTCATGTATTCGAGCTCAATCTTTTCCACCCAGGCGCCCATGTTTTCCTGGACGAAGTTCCAGTCGATGTCCTGCTGCTTCAGCCCGTCGAAGAACTCGACCACCTCCGGCTTGGCCTTGGCGGCGGCACTCTTGTTCACCGGCATTGAATTGAACTGCTGCGCCCACTCACCCTGGACGTCGGCGCTGCCGAACCAGTCGATGAACTTCTGAGCCTGCTCCTTCTTGTCAGTGCCCTTCACCAGGGCGACCTGCTCCACCGCGAGGGGGACGCCGACGGACGGCACCACGGTTTCGACATTGACTTTGAAGGACTTCTCCCGTTCCGCCACGATCGAGGACGGCATCTGTCCCATGTCCACATCCCCTGACGCGATGCGGGCGAAGAGGTCGGTTTTCGCGACGGCGGGGCTGCCGTTCTTGAAATACTGCTCCACCTGCTTCCAGCCCTCATCCGAGATGCCCAGATCGCCGGAATCGTCCTTGTACCGCGAAAGAATGCCGGCGAACACCAGTTGCGCCGTGGCCGTACCCAGACCCGTGACCCGCTCATAGCGAGTCTTGAATTCGTCCTTGGACCACAGGTCAGTCCAGTCCTTCGGTGCCTGCTCCGGGGTGATCTTGTCCGAGTTGTAACCGAGCAGGATGGCCTGCTTCACCAGCGGCCAGTAGGCCTTGTCGTCGTCGCTGTCGGCGAGCGAGGCGTCGACTTCGCCCGCCCAGGCAGGCTCATAGGCCTCGATGGCGCCGGCTGATTTCACCTGGGCGAAATACATGTTGTTGAGGCCGAAGGCCACGTCGGCAATGGGGTTGTTCTTCTCGGCGATCAACTTATTGGTGGCATCGGCGCCGCCGGCGCCCACAATCTCAATCTTGAAGCCGGCGTCCGCCGCCTTTTTTGTCAGCCAGTCTCCGCGGCCCTCTCCGTTGGAGTTGGTGTACACCACCAGGGTCTCGCCTGATGCCCCGGCGGCGGATGAACTTCCCGTTGCTTCGGGCGCTGCGGCGCCGGCACCGCAGCCGGCCAGGAGGGTGACGGCGACGGCGGCGGCAGCCATTGTTTTAAGTTTGTGCACGATTGAGACCCATTTCTGAACTGGAACCGGAGCATTGTCCGGCAAGCCTATAGCGGCTCATGCCGATTAAGGCCGTTTATAGCTATCGATTCGATAAACTACCCGGCCCCGGCGTTCGAGTCTGGTCCAAGCGCCCCAACGGCGTGCGCCCGTGGCTTTAACGTGCGGTGAACTTCCGGCGTCTCAGGATGGGGGCGGGGTCAGTCCTGCTCCAGGGTCTCCGTCAGGTGGTGCGTGGGGATGCGGTCGCGGTCGTAGGTGATCTCGGTATAGCCGTGCGGTTCAGGCTTGCCTTGCTGGTTGAGGTTTACGAACACGATTTCCTCGATGGTGAGGATGCTCTGCCGGGTGATCATGTTCCGCACCTCGGCGCGCATGGTCAGGGACGTCCGGCCGAACCGGGTGGCAGTCAGCCCCATCTCAATGAGGTCCCCCTGGACCGCTGAGCTGACGAAGTTGATTTCAGAAATGTATTTGGTGACGGCCCGGCCGTTGCCGAGCTGCAGGATGGCGTAAATGGCCGCTTCCTCATCGATCCACTTCAGCAGGCTCCCGCCGAACAGCGTGCCGTTGGCGTTGAGGTCTTCAGGACGCACCCATTTGCGCGTGCGGAAAGTAATGTCTGCCGATTCCATAATGCGAGATTAGCCGACGGCGGGCCGCCAGCCGCAGTGTGACGGTCCGCCAGGGGACGACGGCGGCCGGCTCCTTCCGCCGTCAGGCCATGGCAGTGTGGGCGGCGCTGTGCGAATCGATCGTCTTGGCGTAGCAGTAGGAGTGCTCAACCCCGATGTAGGGCCCGAAGTTAGGCACTTCGTCGAATCCGCAGCTCTGGTAGAAGTTCCTGCCGTCCGGCTGCGCCGAGCCCGCCTCGGCGGTGATCGATGTGACGCCCATGCCGTAGGCGTGCGCTTCCAGTGCGGCGAGGATGGAGCTCGCCACACCCGAACCCCGCGTGTAGGGCAGGACGTACAGCCGCTTGATCTCCGCCGTCGTGGAGTCCAGCATCCTCAGGCCGCCGCAGCCCACCGGCTGCCCTGAGCTTTTTTCGTAGGCCACCAGGAATACGGCCGTGTCCACTTCCGACGGCGGCGGGCCGGGTTCGTGGTCCTTCGTGCCGAAGCGGGCGTCCAGTTCTGCCTGCTGTGCCGCACGCAGGTCGGCGCCCACGGGGTTGGCCCAAGTGACCTGCCGGATGTTGAGACGGGGGTTGGTCTGCATCGCTGCCTCGATTCGCCGAAGGGTTATGCAAAATAAGCCTAAGAGGGGGCGGTTTCCGCGGTGTTTCCTGCGGGTAAGCGTCCGGAGAACTGTGGATTCACGGACGGCTGCCGGACCTAGCGGCGCACCAGCGTCCTCAGCAGCTTGAGCGCCACGGAAATGGAAGCGATATCCACGTTGCCCGGCCTGGTTACCTCGGCGAACGTGTCCTTGATCCGTCCCAGCTGCTCCTGGTGCCCGCGTTCCCACGCCACGATGCGCTCGACGGCGTCAGAACCGCCGGCGTCGGGAACCTGCGTTGTCTCCATCACCGAAACAGTCATGTCCGCCACGGCCGAATACACGTCATCGCGCAGGGCTGCGCGCGCCAGTGCCTCCCATTTGCTCTGCCGCGGCAGGTCGGTGATCCTGAGCAGCAGGTTAGCGGCGCCGATCCGCTGGAACACCGCGTAGTAGACGTCGGCGATGGTGTCGATCGGTTCGTGCACCTGTTCGGAAACCAGGGAAATGTCCAGCAGCCCGAAGCTCTCCAGCAGGTCCGAGGCGCGCAGGCCAAGCTCCCGGGGCATCCCCACGGCGTCCCAGTGGGCGAGCCGTTCCTGCACCCTGTCCAGATCGGAGCCGCGTAGGTAGTCCACGGTTCGGGTGCGCAGCGCTTCCAGGGTAGGCAGGATCCGTCCCAGCGCTTCGGCAACGGGCTGATCCCGGTGGTCGTGCGTGACGTACCACCGGGTCGCGCGATCCAGGATCCTGCGCATGTGCAGGGTCGCTTCGGCGGCGTGTTCACTGGGATACCCGGCAGGGAGCGCGGCCAGCCGGTTGACGATCCACGGCAGGTCGTAGGCCTCCCGTGCCACGACGAAGGCCCTGGCCACGGCTGCGGCCTGGGCTGTGGTTTCTTCGATGGCGCGGAACGCGAACGTGATTCCGCCGAGGTTGACCATGTCGTTGGCCACAACGGTGCAGACGATCTGGCGGTGCAGCGGGTGCGTTTCCAGCTCCGCCTCGAACCGTTCGGACAGCTGGCGCGGAAAATAGCTTCTTAGGACGCGCCGGAACCACGGGTCCTCGGCGAGGTCGCTGGCATTGAGCTCCGCCGCCAGCTCGATCTTGGCGTAGGCGGCCAGCACCGCCAGTTCCGGCGAGGTCAGGGTCTTTCCTGACCGCAGCCGCTCCTCGAGTTGCTCGTTGCTTGGCAAGCCCTCCAGGCGGCGGTCCAGATCCGTGGCGTTCTCGAGCCAGTCCATTGTCCGTTCGAAGCCCGGGCTCCACTCGCGCACCAGGTGCCTGTCGTTGAAGAGCAGGACGTTCTGGTCGGTGTTGTTGGCGAGCACAAGGCGGGCCACTTCGTCGGTGAGGGAATGCAGGAAGGCTGCGCGTTCCGGTACTGCCATCTTTCCCGCGGCGATCATCCGGTCCACGAAGATCTTGATGTTCACTTCGTGGTCCGAGCAGTCCACTCCGGCCGAGTTGTCGATCGCGTCGGTGTTCAGCAGGACGCCGGAAAGTGCGGCCTCAATCCGCCCGAGCTGCGTGATTCCCAAGTTCCCGCCCTCGGCGATGACTTTCGCCCTCACCTCATTGCCGTTGATCCTGATGGGGTCGTTGGCCTTGTCGCCTACCTCCGTGTTGCCCTCGGAGGAGGCCTTGACATAGGTTCCGATGCCGCCGTTGTAGAGCAGGTCCACCGGTGCCCGGAGGATGGCCTGCAGGAGTGCATGGGGTGACAGTGAGCGGGTGCCCTGGGCCAGGCCGAGTGAGCTCCGGACCTGTTCCGTGATGCTGATGGCCTTGACCCGGCGGGAATGTACCCCGCCGCCTTCGCTGATGAGCGCCGGATCGTAGTCCACCCAGGAAGAACGCGGAAGGGCAAAGAGCCGCCGGCGTTCCTCGAGCGAGGCCTCTGCATCGGGGTCCGGGTCGAGGAAGATGTGCCGGTGGTCGAAGGCGGCCACCAGGCGGATGTGTCGGGAGAGGAGCATCCCGTTGCCAAAGACGTCGCCGCTCATATCGCCGATGCCGACGACTGTGAAGTCCTCCTCCTGGCAGTCCACGCCCAGCTTGCGGAAGTGGTGTTTCACCGATTCCCAGGCCCCGCGGGCCGTGATGCCCATCTGCTTGTGGTCGTATCCCACGGACCCGCCGGAGGCGAAGGCATCGCCCAGCCAGAAGCCGTATTCCCCGGCCACTGCGTTCGCAGCGTCGGAAAATGACGCTGTTCCCTTGTCCGCCGCCACCACAAGGTAGTAATCGTCGACGTCGTGACGCACCACCCGCTCCGGCGGCACCACTGTTTCGCCGTGCGCTGTCGCAACCAGATTGTCGGTGAGATCCAGCAGCCCGCGGACGAAGATCCGGTAGCATTCCAGGCCCTCGGTCAGCCAGGCTTCGCGGTCCGCGGACGGGTCCGGCAGCTGCTTGGGGTAGAAACCGCCCTTGGCGCCGGTGGGCACGATCACCGAGTTCTTCACGTTCTGCGCCTTGACCAGGCCCAGGACCTCGGTGCGGAAGTCCTCGCTTCGGTCCGACCACCGCAGCCCGCCGCGGGCCAGTGGCCCGAAGCGCAGGTGGACGCCTTCCACCCGGGGCGAATATACCCAGATTTCGTACTTGGGGCGGGGAAACGGTGCGTTCGCGATGGCGGCAGGGTTCAGCTTGAAGCCCAGATGGGGTTTCCCCTGGAAGTAGTTGGTCCGCACCGTGGATTCCACCAGGTTCATGAAGGTGCGCAGCAACCGGTCGGCGTCCAGGACGGGAATGTCCTCGATCGCCGCCAGCAGGTCTTTCCGGACTGCGTCGGTATCACGGAACCGGCCAGGCACGTCCAGGTCCGGATCGAACTTTGCCTGGAACAGAGCCAGCAGCCCGTGGGTTGCCCGGACGTTGGCCAGGAGGGTATCGGCCATGAAGCCGTATGAGTTGGTGGTGCCCAATTGCTGGAGGTACTTGGCATAGCTGCGCAGGATGGCCGCCTGACGCCATTCGATGCCTTCGCGGAGCACGAGGCCGTCAAACCGGTCCGATTCCGAGTCCCCGCGCATCGCCGCCCTAAAAGCGTCAGCCAGCAGCCCGCTGGTCCCGGCCGGATCCACGCCGGCGGGGTACCGGACGCCAAGGTCATAAAGGAACAACGGCCGGCTGTTCCCGCGCATCACGTCGAAGGGCCGCTGGTTCAGCACCTCCAAACCGAGGTTGTGGAAGAACGGCAGGATGCGCGTCAGGCTGTGGGCACTGGTCAGGTAAAGCCGGATCCGTGCGTCTTCGGCCAGCGTCGGGGAAGCGCCGGTCCGGACGTAAACGGCCAGCTGGGGGTCGTCCAGCGGCCGTCCGCCGGCGCCGTCGAGATCGAACTGCTCAAACCGCCGGATGTCCTCCACGGCATCCTCGACCTCGAAATCCGCCCGGTAGCTGGCCGGGAACGCGGCCGACCACAGCGCCGACAGCCGGCTGGCCTCGGCGGACGGCAACCTGTCACGGAGCGTTTCATCCAGGCCTTCGGCCCAGGTCCGCGTTGCGTTGACAACGCTCCGCTCCAGTAAGCCCGGATCGACGTCGGACATGCCGCTGGCAGGCAGGAGTATCCGGAAGAACACGCGCGCCATGGGGGATTCGCTCAACCGTACTTCGAATTCGAGCGATGAGGACCCGAAAGCGTGCTTGAGTTCCTGTTCGATGCGGAGCCGGACGGCGGTGCTGTACCTGTGCCGGGGGAGGAACACCAGGGCCGACACAAAGCGGCCGTAGGTGTCGGGGCGCAGGAACACGCGTGTCTGGTGATGCGCCTGCAGGAGCAGGATCTCGCGGGAGAGCCTGGCCAGTTCGTCCACGTCCAGGTGGAACAGCTCATCCAGCGGGAACGACTCAAGGACCGCCAGCAGCTGCCTGCCCGGATGGGAAGCCTCGGTGAAGCCGAACCGTTCCTGGACAGCAAGGACCTTGTCCCGGATCATCGGGATGCGCCGCACGGAGCGGCCCGTGGCGCCCGGGGCGAACAGGCCCACAAACCGCACCTCGCCTGTCGCAGTCCCTGCCGTGTCGAAGGTCCGAAGGAGGATCTCGTCCAGATAGGCCGGGCGGGGGACGGATGATCTCAGGTCGGAGGTGGCGATTGTCAGAACCTGCGAATGGGGGAGGCCGGTGACTGGCTGGAAGGCTTCCGGCCGGCCGTCCCTGAGCAGGCCCAGCCCCGTGCCGGGCCGCAGCCTGACGCTATCCGGGCCGCCCGCCGTCGGGTACTCATACTCGCTGTATCCCAAAAACATGAAGTTGCCACGGTCCAGCCAGGTCAGGAGTTCCCCGAGCTGCTCAGGTGTCGGCACCATGCCGGCAGGCAATCGGTCCAGGGAACTGACGGCCCGCGCCAGCCTGGTGTGGATCGCTGGCGTGTCATCGGCGACCAATTGAACGTCAGCCAGAACACGCCGCACGTTGCCGATGAGCTCCGCGATTGCCCGCGGCCCCGCCAGGCGGCCTATCTCCGCCGCCACCCACGTCTCGGCCGACCACCCCTGCCGGTCCCAGGCGGTGTGCGCTGCCGCGGTGCCGGTGGACGCGGCGCCGGCGACACTACCCGTCGCTCCGGTCGCCGGCGGCCCGTGACGTACTTCGACCAACCGGGCCGTTTGCGGATCCCGCCGCACCAGGAAATTGGGGTGCACCAGCAAGCGGATGGATTCATCCTGGCGGGTCAGCTCCGCGGTGAGCGAATGGAGCAGGTGGGGTATTGCGTCGGCAACCACGAGCAGGACACTCGCGTCGCTTTCGTTCAGGATGTCGACGGCCGCCGTCCCTGCAGGACGGATGTCCGCCAGCTTCGCATGGCGCCGGGCCCGCTGTTCCAGGTTTTCGGAACTGTAACCTTGGAGATCCTCCGGCGCTACGTGCTCGTAATAGGCCGCGAGGAACTGTTCGTCGACGCCGAACAGACCGCCGGCGGGGGCGTGCTCGGGGTGTACCGCCTTGCGTGACATGCCACTGCGCCTCCACTGCGCGGGAGCAACCGCACGCCGCGGCCGACCATCCTGTCCCCACGCCTGCTTTCATCATGAACGCGTTCGGGGGAGCAGTCCAGTGCCTGCGGGCAGTGTGGTGGTCAGGCAGGTCCGCCGGCGGGGTCCTCTGCTGTGGGGTCGGCCAGAGCCAGGCCGCCCACCGGACTGTCGTCCCAGTGGATGAGCTCCCAGCCGCTGTCGGGGTCCCCCTCCAGCGCCACAATGCCGGTGTTATCCAGGACGTGCCTGGCAGCAAAGTCCGGTTCGATGTTGCCGGCCCGCAGGCCGGCCCACACCCGGATGGCTGCACCGTGGCTGACCACGGCCACCGACGAGGAATCCCCGAGGCCATTTGCCCGGTCGGCGACTTGTGCGATTGCGGCGTCATAGCGGTCGAAGAAGTCCCGGCCGCTGGGGCCGTCGGGCATCCTGCGGTCCAGGTCGCCGTCGGCCCAGGAAAATATGGTTCCCAGGTACCGCTTGTGCGATTCGTGGTCCGTCTGCTTTTCCAGCGCTCCGGCCTCGATCTCGTGGATGCCCTCGATCACCTCGGCCTCGAGGCCCTGCAGCCGCGCCAGGGGAGCAGCCGTGATCTGTGTACGGATCAGAGTGGAGGCATAGAGGGCCTGGATCGGCTCATTCACCAGGGCACGCGACAGCGCCTCGGCCTGGCGCTCGCCCAGTTCCGTGAGGCCCGGCCCCGGGTGTGCGGTATCCAGCTGGCCCAGCACGTTCCCGGGGGTCTGGCCGTGCCGGATCAGCAGAAGCCTCATTTGAGGTGGTCCACCAGCTCGGTGGCGATGCCGGTGTACTTTCCGGGCGTCAGGGCAAGCAGCCGCGCTTCGGCGTCGGGGGACAGGCCCAGCCCCTGTACGAATTCCTGCATCCGGGCGGCATCCACGCGCTGTCCGCGGGTGAGGTCCTTGAGCCGTTCGTAGGGGTTTTCCATCCCTTCGACGCCGGCAATCGCTTCGGCGCGCATCACCATCTGGATCGCCTCACCCAGCACTTCCCAGTTGGTGTCGAGGTCGGCGGCCAGGACGTCCTCGGCCACATCCAGGCGCTCCAGGCCCTTGACCACGTTGGAGATGGCCAGCAGGGAGTGCCCGAACGCCACGCCGATGTTGCGCTGGCTCGAGGAATCGGTGAGGTCGCGCTGCCAGCGCGAGGTGACCAGGGTGGAGCCGAGAACATCAAGCAGGCCTGAGGAGATCTCCAGGTTGGCCTCGGCGTTCTCGAAACGGATCGGGTTGACCTTGTGCGGCATGGTGGAGGAACCCGTGGCGCCCGCCACCGGAATCTGAGCGAAGTAGCCGATGGAGATGTAGCTCCAGATGTCTGTGCACACGTTGTGCAGGATCCGGTTGAAACGCGCGACGTCGGCGTACAGCTCCGCCTGCCAGTCGTGGCTTTCGATCTGGGTGGTCAGCGGGTTCCAGGTCAGGCCCAGGCCCTCGACGAACGACTTCGCAACCTGCTGCCAGTCTGCGCCCGGCACGGAGGCCACGTGCGCCGCGTAGGTGCCGGTGGCACCGTTGATTTTGCCCAGGTACTCGGTCTTGGCGACACGGTCCAGCTGGCGGGTCAGGCGGTGTGCAATGACGGCCAGTTCCTTGCCCAGTGTGGTGGGCGTGGCCGGCTGGCCATGCGTGCGGGAGAGCATGGGCACGCTGCGGTTGTCGTCAGCCATCTTGCTGATCTGGGCCACAAGGGCCCTGGCGGCGGGCAGCCACACGTCCTCCACAGCCCCCTTGACACCCAAGGCGTAGGAGAGGTTGTTGATGTCTTCGGACGTGCAGCCGAAGTGCACCATGGCGGTCAGCCGCTCAATGCCGATGGCCGGGAGCCTGCGGCCGATGTAGTACTCCACAGCCTTGACGTCGTGCACCGTCACGGCCTCGATTTCGGCCAGCTCGGTGACCGAAGCCGAATCGAATTCGGTGACGATCGCGCGGAGCTGGTCCTGCTGTTCAGCCGTCAGCGGACCGGCGCCCGGCAGCACGTTGTTGCCGGTCAGGTGGATGAGCCATTCAACTTCCACGGCCACGCGGTCGCGGTTCAGGGCCGCCTCGGACAGGTAATCCACCAATGGCGCTACGGCGGACTGGTACCGGCCGTCCAGCGGGCCGAGGGCAATCTTGTCCGGCGACGCGGCGAGGGCCAGGCGTCCGGAAGGCGTACGGGTGTCAGCTGTGGCGGCAGTTTCAGGCATGTGCTGATTGTTTCACGAAGTCGCGCCGCCCCTTAAGCGCGGAGTCCGTATGACTTCTCCTCCCCAGGCCCGGGGTTCCGGGGTGTCCCCCGTTTTCCACATAGTCGACGTCGGCGGTACCAGGCCCTTGGGCCGCTCCGTAGCGTCGTCATCACCGACCATGCAGAACAACAAAGTCAGGGGAGCTGGAATGAGCGGCAGCATCACCGCAGCGGATGCCAACATGTGCGGATCGCGGAGCTTCGAAGTGCAGCAGCTGGCATGGCGGGTCGCCAACTTCGCCCACAGCCTCGATACGTCGATGGTCAGGTTCCGCCACGTGCAGCTGGCTGAGTGGCAGTCCCCGGCCGGACAGGCGTACCGCACGGCCATCTCGCTGCAGGCAGCCGCGCTGGACCGGGCACGGGAGCGGCTGATGGCGGCTTACGAAGCCGTGCTTCGCCACTCACAGCAGGTCCCTGTCTCGTCCCAGCGGACTCCCGGGGGCGGGTACTGATGGCGGAGGCCACACCCTCCGGAAGCGGCGGACCGCTGGGGCCGCTGGAACCGGCCACCGACGGGAGCATGCGGATCCGCGGCGGTGTGGGCGGAATCCGCTTCCAGCTGGAGGAGCTCATGGCCGGTGTGTCCGAGCTGGACGGCATGGCTGAAGAACTCGCCGCCGTCGAAATCGGCGTCCGCCGGATCTGGGAAGAGCTGTGTCCCTACCAGTACGATCCACGGCCCAGCGGCACGGCGGCACTCATCGCAGTGGGTGAAGGCGGTCAATCGGTGCGCGCCGTCAGGGAAGGACTCCAGCACCTCAGCGACCAGGTCCGCGCAAGCCACCGCGACTATGAAAGGGCGGAGTCGCTGGCCGCCGCCGGGATCCGCCTGCCGGAGGACGGCTGGGGCTTCCTGCCTTTGTTGTTCGTGGATCTGACCCAGGCCAACTACCCCAGCCGTGACGCGGCCGAGGCCGTCGCGCTGCAGGCATCGATCATGCTGCTGGGCACGATTGCACCGAAAGAGGACCTCGCCAGGGCACTGGCCGCAGAGGTGGCTGCCGGGCGGCATATTTCAGCCTCGGGTGCCTTCGTTCGCAGGTTGACGGAGAACTACTTTCCGTGGTTGAAGCCCCGGCCGGTTACTGCGGTAGAGGAACTGACGCGCGACGTCGACGTCGATACCTCCCCAGCCGCGCTGCTTGCCCGGCTCCGTGAGCTGGACGCTGACGGGCACGGGACAATCGAAGTGGTCCAGGTCGGGAACGGCGGGCACAAGGCATTCATTGTCATCGTCCCCGGCACACAACGCACTGATCCGCCCGGGGGAGTGAACCCGCTGGATGAGGCAGGAATTGTGGAGGCGCTGGGATACGGCTCGGAGCAGCTCAATGCCGCCGTCACCTCGGCGTTGCACCAGACCGGAGCCTCCAAGGGCGACCAAGTGGTCGCTGTCGGCTACAGCCAAGGCGGGGTGCATGCCATGAACCTCAGCAGCGACAAGGCGTTCCTCGCCGAATTCGACCTGAAGTATGTCCTCACGGCCGGATCGCCGGTGGGCGGAATTACCCCCGAAACCGGAATCACGTCCCTGCATATGGAACACCGCCAGGACTGGGTCCCCGGCAGCGACGGAATTCCGAATCCGGACACCCGGGACAGGGTCACCGTTACGTTGACGGACCGGGTGGTCACCCCGGACGGGAAAGACCCCGGGCTCGGGCCCGGCCATAGTCTTGAAAATTACGAGGCAGGGGCCAGGGCGGTGTCCGCCAGTGAAGACCCCTCTTTGGTCGCAAACACTGCGGTCCTGGCCGGAGTCCTCGGCGTCGGCGGCGCAGGGACAGCCACGCGTTTCGCCGTAAACCGGGAGCCCCGGGTTACGTCTGCCCGCCAGCCGGATCGGCCGCCATTGGGCGCTGCCAAGTGGGTTGCACGCTAGCTGCACCAGCCCGCTTAGCGGCGGACGCCCGTGATCCTGCCAGCCACGAGGGAGACCAGCGTGATGATGATGGCCGCCAGAACCGCCGTCCAGAAGAAGGAGTCGATGGTGAAGTGGACGGGGGTGTAGCTGCTGAGCCAGGAGGTCAGGTACAGCATGGCGGCGTTGATGACGATCGTGAACAGCCCCAGCGTGAGGATGGTGATCGGCAGGGACAGCAGGCTGACGATCGGCCGTACCAACGCATTGACCAGGCCGAAGATCAGGCCGATGAACAGGTAGGCGAGAATGATGCCCAGCGGGTCGGTTCCCTGCGTGACGCCGCCTTGGGCAACGGCTTCGGTCGTTGCGGTGGTGGAGATGTCCAGGCCGGGCAGGATCCAGCTGGCAATCCAGAGGGCAAGGCCATTGATGAGAACCCGCACGATGAAAGAGAACATGGGCTCATGCTTTCACACGGCGGAGGAAAGCGGCAGGACCGGAGAAGTAGGCTAGTTGGCATGACTTCACCAGAGAACCCCGCCGGGGGAATCAGGCCCCGTCCGGTCGTGGACAGGCTTCCCCGTTATGCCGCCGGCAAGCCTCCCGCCGCCGTCGAGGGTCTAGCCAGCTACAAGCTGTCCTCCAACGAGAACCCGCTTCCGCCCATCCCTGCAGTGTTGCAGGCCATTGCGGACCAGACCGATTTCAACCGCTACCCCGACCCCCTCAGTACGAAACTCCGGGGGGCGCTCTCGGAGTTCCTGCAGGTTCCCGCCGAAGACATCGTCACGGGCGCGGGCAGCCTGGGCGCGCTGAACCAGCTGCTGGTGACCTTCGCCGGGCAGAACGACGACGGCAAGGCCGATGAAGTCATCTACGCCTGGCGGTCTTTTGAGGCATACCCCATCTGTGTCGGGCTTGCCGGGGCCGAAAGCGTGAGGATCCCCCTGACGCCCGACGGCCGCCACGACCTCGATGCCATGGCAGCCGCCGTTACCGCGCGAACCAAAGTCATCCTGCTGTGCACCCCCAACAATCCCACCGGCCCCATCCTCGAATCCGAGGAAACCGAGCGGTTCATTCGCTCTGTCCCCTCGGACGTCGTCATCGTTATTGACGAGGCATACCAGGAGTTCGTGCGGGCCGAGCACGCGGTGGACGGCATCGAGATGTACCGCAAGCACCCGAATGTGGTGGTCCTCCGGACCTTCTCGAAGGCGCACGGGCTGGCCGGCCTCCGCGTGGGGTACAGCGTCTCCCACCCGGACCTCACGCAGCACCTCCGGGTGGCCGCCACGCCGTTCTCGGTATCGCAGATCGCCGAGCGGGCGGCTGTCACCTCGCTGCAGAACTTCAGCCAGGTTGTAGAAAGGGTACAAAGCCTTGTGGACGAGC
Source organism: Arthrobacter sp. GW460-12-1-14-TSB2 (assembly GCF_059423525.1). NCBI lineage: Bacteria > Bacillati > Actinomycetota > Actinomycetes > Micrococcales > Micrococcaceae > Arthrobacter > Arthrobacter sp. GW460-12-1-14-TSB2. The sequence goes on along the minus strand of NZ_JBWKYC010000012.1, from coordinate 56,025 downwards.
GTGACCGCGTGACGGCCGGGCTGCGCGAGCTTGGCTGGTTCGTGCCGGACGCCCAGGGCAACTTCGTGTGGCTCAATCTGGGCGAAAACAGCGCGGAGTTCGCCGCGCTGGCGGGTGAAAACGCCCTGTCCGTGCGGGCCTTCGGCAACGAGGGTGTCCGGGTGAGCATCGGCGAGGAGGAAGCCAACAGCCGTTTCCTCAAGCTCTGTGCGAACTATACAAAGCCGCCACGGCGTTCCTAGCGCTTAACATAACGCCCGGCGTCCGCCTACTGCGGATAAAGTAAGGGACAGTAAGCCAAAATATATGCCGGATCAGGAATGTATTCCCGATTCGGCATATATCCCAGCGAGATTGCGACGCTCTTGTGAGCGGCAAGCAAGGAGACGGTATGGGCGCCACACACCTGCCCGCTACCGAGTTCGACGGAACCGGGGTAGATGACCAGCTCGAGGCGGAAGCCGAGGCCGTGCTGGGCGAACCTCCCACTCAAATGGTCCAGCTCCTGGGCCCGGACGGCACGTTGGGCGAGGACCCGGTTTTTTCCGCCTACGCCAAGCGTCTGGACGCTGATAAGCTGCGGGGTTTCTACGCCGACATGGCAGCTATCCGGCGCTTTGACCAGGAGGCAACTGCGCTCCAGCGGCAGGGCCAGCTTGCCCTGTGGGTACCCCTCACGGGTCAGGAAGCAGCCCAGATCGGTTCGGGCCGGGCCAGCCAGCCGCAGGACTACATTTTCCCCACTTACCGCGAACACGGGGTCGCCCTGACGCGCAACGTCGACCTCGCCGAACTGCTGCGCCAGTTCCGCGGCGTGTCCAACGGGGGCTGGAACCCCAAGGACACCAACTTCCACCTGTACACTCTGGTCCTCGCAGCGCAGACTCCGCATGCCGTCGGCTACGCCATGGGGATCCAGCGTGACCAGAAACTCGCGGCCGCCAACGCCACTCCGGGACAGCCGCAGGAGCCCAAGGCAGCGGTCATGGTTTACTTCGGCGATGGCGCCAGCTCCGAAGGCGACGTGCACGAATCCATGGTGTTCGCATCGTCGTACAACGCGCCCGTGGTCTTTTTCTGCCAGAACAACCATTGGGCCATCTCGGTGCCCAGCACCGTTCAGACCCGCGTCCCGCTCGCCGACCGTGCCAAGGGCTACGGTTTCCCGGGCATCCGGGTGGACGGCAACGACGTCATCGCAGTCCATGCCGTCACAGAGTGGGCATTGGAGCGCGCCCGCGAAGGGAAGAGCCCCGTGCTGATCGAGGCATTCACCTACCGGGTCGGCGCCCACACGACGGCCGACGACCCCACGAAGTACCGCGGCTCCGACGAAGAGGCGCAGTGGCGGGCGAAAGACCCCCTCGAACGGCTCGAGAAGTACCTCCGCGCCGAGAACCTCGCGGACGATGATTTCTTCGCCAAGGTCAAGGCTGACGGTGATGAGCTCGCCGCCTACGTCCGCAAGACGACCCATGACCTCGAAACCCCGGACATCCGGACGGCGTTCGCCAACACCTACGCCGAAGCGCACCCGCTGGTGGCCGAAGAACTGGCCTGGTTCGAGGAATACAGTGCAGGATTCGCCGACGAATCAGAGACAGTTGAGGCAGATACAGACGGGGCAGCCAACCGATGACCACCATGACCATCGCCAAGGCCATCAACGAAGGCCTGCGCGCGACGCTGAACAACAACCCCCGCACCCTGCTCATGGGCGAGGACATCGGTCCGCTCGGCGGCGTCTACCGGGTCACCGACGGGCTGATCGGTGAATTCGGCGCCGACCGCGTCGTGGACACCCCGCTGGCCGAGTCCGGCATCATCGGCACCGCGATCGGACTTGCCCTCAGCGGATACCTGCCGGTGTGCGAGATCCAGTTCGACGGCTTCGTTTTTCCGGGCTTCAACCAGATCACCACCCAGCTGGCCAAGATGCACGCGCGAAGCAACGGAAACCTCACCGTGCCGGTCGTCATCCGCATTCCGTACGGCGGCGGCATCGGCTCGATCGAACACCACTCAGAGTCGCCTGAGGCGCTGTTCGCCCACACGGCCGGCCTGCGCATCATCACCCCTTCCAACCCCCACGATGCCTACTGGATGATCCAGCAGGCCGTCGACTGCCAGGACCCGGTGATCGTTTTCGAACCGAAGCGCCGCTACTGGCTCAAGGGCGACGTCGACACCGAATCACCCGGCGCCTCGGCGGACCCGTTCAAGGCCCACGTCCTGCGCGAAGGCACCGACGCCACCGTGGTGGCCTACGGTCCGCTGGTTCCGGTGGCCCTCGCCGCGGCAACAGCCGCGGCCGAGGACGGCCACAGCGTGGAGGTGATCGACCTGCGGTCCATCTCGCCGATCGACTTCGACACCGTCACGGAATCCGTGAAGAAGACCGGCCGGCTTGTCGTGGCCCACGAGGCACCGACGTTCGGCGGCATCGGTGGCGAAATCGCGGCCCGGGTCAGCGAGCGGGCGTTTTTGTCCCTCGAAGCCCCGGTGATCCGTGTAGGCGGCTTCCACATGCCTTACCCCGTGGCGAAGGTGGAAGAAGACTACCTGCCGGACATCGACCGCATCCTCGAGGCGCTGGACCGCGCCCTCGCGTACTGACGACTTCCTGCTGACAGCCTCCTACTGACGATGCCTTCCAAACCGAGGACCCCATGACTGTAAACAAGTTCAACCTCCCCGACGTGGGCGAAGGGCTCACCGAGGCCGAGATCGTTTCGTGGAACGTCAAGCCCGGCGACAGCGTCGCGATCAACGACATTCTGTGTGAGATCGAGACGGCCAAGTCGCTCGTGGAACTGCCGTCGCCGTTCGCGGGCACGGTCACCGAACTGCTCGTGCCCGTGGGAGTGACGGTCGACGTCGGGACTCCGATCATCAGCGTCAGTGACGCCGTGTCCGGCGACCCGACGCCCGCGGATGCGCCGGTTCCCGCCGCAGCTGCACAGGTGCAAACACCGGCACAGGCGCCGGCTGCCCCTGCTTCGGGGGCGGAGGCCGCTGGTGTCTCCGACAAGGCCGTCGGCCCGCTGGTTGGCTCGGGTCCCAAGGCCGACGCCGTCAAGCGCCGCCCGCGCAAGGCATCGGCGGCCGCGCAAGGCCCTGCGTCAGCGGCCGCAGCGCCGTCCCCGGTGGTCGAGCCTGTTCCAGTAGTCGAGCCAGTCGAGACCCAGGGCATCTGGATCAACGCCGGCGCGCCTACGGTCACAGACGCCGGAGCGGTCCCCGGGGAAGGCTCGGGGCGCCCGACCCTCGGCGGCACCATCAGCGGCCTGGTGAACAAGGTCCTGGCCAAGCCTCCGGTGCGCAAAATAGCCCGGGACCTCGGGATCGACCTCGCAGACGTCGTGGCCACGGGTGCACGGGGCGAAGTCACCCGCGAAGACCTGGTCAGCTACCAGGCCCAGCGCGATGCCGAAGTGGACAAGGCGGACACCTTCTGGGGCAAGTCCGGCCGGCCGCAGGACCAGCGCATCGAGCGGATTCCCGTCAAGGGTGTCCGCAAGGCCACGGCCAAGGCGATGGTGGAGTCGGCGTTCGCCGCACCGCACGTCAGCATCTTCGTGGACGTCGACGCCAGCCGCACCATGGAGTTCGTCAAGCGGCTCAAGGTCTCTCGCGACTTCGAAGGAATCAAGGTCTCCCCGCTGCTGATCCTCGCCAAGGCAGTGATCTGGGCAGCCGCCCGCAACCCCAGCGTCAACGCCACATGGGTGGACAGCGCCGACGGCAGCGATGCCGCCGAGATCCACGTCAAGCACTTCATGAACCTGGGAATCGCAGCGGCAACCCCGCGCGGCCTGATGGTGCCGAACATCAAGAATGCCCAGGACCTCTCGCTCAAGGAACTGGCTCTGGCGCTCAATGACCTGGCCACCACTGCCCGGGCGGGAAAAACCCAGCCTGCCCAGATGCAGGGCGGCACGCTGACCGTCACCAACATCGGCGCGCTGGGCATCGACACCGGCACTCCGATCATCAACCCCGGCGAAGTGGCCATCGTGGCCTTCGGCACCATCAAGCAGAAGCCCTGGGTCCTTGACGGCGAAGTCATTCCGCGCTGGATCACCACCCTTGGCGGGTCCTTCGACCACCGCGTGGTGGACGGCGATCTCTCGGCGCGCTTCATGGCCGACGTCGCGGCGATCCTTGAGGAGCCGGCCCTCCTGCTGGATTAGTACTGCTGGATCAGTACCAGTCCGGAGCAGAAACCAAGGGAACCCCGCCGCTGTCAGCGATGGGGTTCCTTTTGCGTTTGTTGAGTCAGCCTGCGTCTGTTGTGCCAGCCGAAAGGGGCGGCCTAGTAGGCGGGGTAGTTCGAGAGCATCTGGGCCAGCGCCGGATCGGAAGTCATTCCGCTCAAGGCGACGGCCGCCGTGATCATCAGACCGGAAAAGCCGGTAACGCACGCGGTGACGACGGCGAAGAACTTCCAGTCATCGCGCATGACGCTTCGGATGGTCTCCGGCAGGTTCAGGCCGGGTGTGATGAGGTTGGGTGCGGAGTCGGTGGAGCCGTCGTCGAGGAAGGCAATCACCCTGTCATTGGCGCGGTCCACACGCATCATGCTGATGTGGTTCCCGTGGCGGGCAAGAAGGATGTCGTGGCCTACGAGCTGGCGGCGCTGAAGAGTCAGCATAATGTTCCCCTGAAGTCGGTGGTACTCGGATGTCCGCACCATCGAGCACCTTCTAATTTTATCGCCGTAAACCGCGTGATTCCGCCGGAAAACGGGTGAGGCTGCCCACCAGGGGGAGTGACGTCGGTCAAGCGTGGGACGTTCCGTACTTGACACGCCGCACTAGAGTTGCACCAGCTGCCGCCGTCACCGGCCGCCGGCTGCTGGAGCAAATCAAAGGAGATGTTGCGTGTTTTCGAGCCCCTTCCCGGATGTGGTCATCCCGGACAAAAGCATTTACGAGTACCTCTTCGGCGGCATCACGGAAGCGGACCTGGACCGGACCGCCGTCGTGGACGGCGCTAGCGGCGCGGAAACCACCTACCGCCAGCTGCTGGAGCAGATCGATGCGGTGGCGGGGGCCGTGTCCGCGCGCGGATTGGGCCCGCGCGGGGTCGCGGCCATCCTCTGCCCCAACATCCCGGCCTTCGCGGCCGTTTTCCACGGCCTGCTCCGCGCCGGCGCCACCGTCACCACCGTCAACTCGCTCTACACCGCCGACGAACTGGCGCTTCAGCTTGAGGATGCCGGCGCCAGCTGGCTGTTCACGGTGTCAGCGCTGCTCCCGGGGGCCGAGGAAGCCGCCGAACGCGCCGGAATCCCGGCGGACCGGCTGGTGGTGCTCGACGGCGCCGCAGGTCACCCGTCGCTGAAGGACCTGCTCACCGCCGGAGCGCCGGTTCCGGCCGTGTCCTTCGACCCGGCAACCCATGTGGCGGTACTGCCGTATTCGTCCGGGACCACCGGGCGGCCCAAAGGCGTTAAGCTCAGCCACCGCAACCTCGTGGCCAACGTGGAGCAGTCCCGCGGGCTGCTGAACGTGAAGGACCAGGACAGGCTCCTCGCCTTGCTGCCGTTTTTCCATATCTACGGCCTGACCGTCCTGCTGAACCTTGCCCTGCGGGAACGGGCCTGCCTGGTCACCATGCCCCGGTTCGAACTGGCCGAGTTCCTGCGGATCATCCAGGACCACAGATGCACGTACCTGTTCATCGCGCCGCCGGTGGCCGTGGCACTGTCCAAGCACCCGCTTGTTTCCGAATACGATCTCGGCTCCGTCCACACAACGCTCTCGGGCGCCGCGCCGCTGGACGGTGAACTCGGCGCGGCTCTCGCCGAACGGCTCCAGTGCCGCGTGCTGCAGGGCTACGGGATGACCGAGATGAGCCCGGTGTCGCACCTGATCCCGGTGGGCGGCACGGACGTTCCGGTGAGCTCGGTGGGGTTCACGGTGCCCAACATGGAATGCCGGCTGGTGGACCCAGCCACCGGTGAGGACATCGGCGTCCCGGCGGAGGGCACCAGCGCCCCGGGCCATCTGCTGTGCCGGGGACCGAACGTCATGCTGGGCTACCTCAACCGCCCGGAGGAAACGGCGGACACCCTGGACGCGGACGGTTTCCTTCACACGGGCGACATCGCCACCGTCCGCGCCGACGGTGTGGTGACCATCGTGGACCGGCTCAAGGAACTCATTAAATACAAGGGCTACCAGATCGCCCCGGCGGAACTTGAAGCACTGCTGCTAACGCACCCCGGCATCGCGGATGCTGCCGTGATCGGGACGCCCGACGCCGACGGCCAGGAAGTCCCGATGGCTTTCGTGGTGCGCCAGCCGGGTGGGCAGGCGGGGACACTCGACGAAGCCGGCGTCATGGACTTCGTCGCCGGCAAAGTGGCTCCGTTCAAAAAAATCCGCCGGGTGGAGTTCATCGAGGCGGTACCCAAGTCCGCGTCCGGGAAGATCCTGCGCAGGCTGCTTAAGACGCCCTAGCAGGGAATCCCCGGCCGGACGTCCTAATCGGCGACGTCGGTCTTGGCGATGTAGACGTCGCAGGGCGCGTTGTGCGCCACACTGTTGGCGACGCTTCCCAGGACGCGGCCGAGCCCGCGCATCCGGCGGTTCCCCACCACGATCAAGCGGGCGTCGAATCGTTCGGCTTCCCTGATGATTGCTTCCGCCGGCTTGCCCCGGGCCGAGGAATAGGTGACCTTGAGGCCTTCCGTGCTCAGCTGTGCCGCAACGTCCTTGGCCACCTTCTCGGCCTCGCCGGCATCGGAGACAATGAACCGGTCACTGCCGCTGCCGTAGACCTCGGTGCGGTCACTGTCGAACGCGGTTACCACGTGAAGCGTCGCGTCCAGGGATGCGGCGAGCCCTTGGGCCGTTTCCGCGGCCCGCATGGCAGTCTCACTGCCGTCAACGCCGACAACAATAATTCCGGTCATAGTCCTGCTCCTAAGGGATCGGTCAGTTTAATGAAAAGTGGCGGGCTGCATGCAGTAATGATTCAGGCTACAGCGCCGCAATGGCGTCCCGCAGGACCGGCGCGAGCCGCCGCACGCCTTCGGCGATGGCTTCGGGAGGCACGGCACTGAAAGCGAGGCGCAGCTTGTTCGAGGGTTCGTCCGAATGCGTGAACGCTGCCCCGGGGATGAACACCACGCCGGCGTCGATGGCCTTGCGCAGCAGCGGGTAGGTATCCACGCCTTCGGGCAGCGTGACCCAGACGAAAAAGCCGCCCTCGGGCCGGGTCCAGGTCAGTCCCTCGGGCATGTACTCCTCAAGGGCGGCGAGCATGGCCTGGCAGCGCTCCGCGTAGAGACCGCGGTAGGTTTCGATCTGACCTTTCCAGTCGTAGTCCCGCAGGTAGGCCGAGACCAGCATCTGGTTCAGGGTGGACGGGCAGAGCGTTACGGCTTCGGATGCCAGGTAGTAGCGGCGCTGGAGGTGTGCCGGCACCAGGGCCCAGCCGACCCGCAGCCCCGGGGCGAAGATCTTGGAGAACGAGCCCATGTAGATAACGTCGTCCGGGTTGGCGGCCCGCAACGGAGCGAGCGGCGTGCCCTCGAAGCGGAGCATGCCGTACGGATTGTCCTCCAGAACCAGAATATTCGCTTTCCGGCATATATCGACGATTTCCTGCCGGCGCTCCTCAGCCAGGGTGATGCCGGACGGGTTGTTGAAATTCGGGATGGTGTACAGGAACTTTACATTCTTCCCGGCCGTCTGGAGGGCGGCGATCCGGGCTTCCAGCAGATCCGGAACCAGGCCGTGCTCGTCCATGGGAACGGGCGCCACTTCCACCTGGTAGGCCTCGAACGTGTTCAGCGCGCCCACATACGTCGGGTCCTCCACCAGCACCACGTCGCCGGGGTTGCAGAAGACCTTGGTGGCCACGTCCTGTGCGGACTGGGAGCCGGCAGTGACCACCACATTCCGGGGGTCGGCGTCGAGGATCCCTTCTGCTGCCATCACCTCGCAAATCTGGGTGCGCAATTCTTCGGTCCCCTGGCCGCTGCCGTACTGGAGGGCCGTCATGCCCTGCTCGGCAATGATCTTCGCCGCTGTCTGCCCCAGCCGCTCCAGCGGCAGCGACTGCAGGTAGGGGCTGCCGCCAGCCAGCGACACCAGGCCCGGGCGCAGGGAGATGTCGAAGACGTCGCGGACGGCGGACTGCTTGATGTTTGCTGCGCGCTCCGAGAAAAGTTCATCGTGGCGGTGGGCGGACGTTGCCGCGCGTTCGATTGCGTCAATTGCCTCGGCCGGCAGGATGTCAGCGGCGGCATCAAGTGTTTCGTGGGTCACACTGACAGGATACAGCCAGTTGTTGTCAAAGAGGCAACGTTTGTTGCTAAAAATCTGAATCTTCCCTTGGCACGGGACTGAATTGCTTTACCTGGGACGGCGCAGGGCATGGAATAGAGCCATGACAACGCAGAGTCGCTTCGGTCCCCTGGCTGCCGCCTTCCACGCACTGCACGAGGACGCGGCGCCGCTGGTCCTGGTGAATGTCTGGGATGTGGCGTCCGCCCGCCTCGTGGAAGAAGCAGGAGCGACCGCGCTGGCCACCTCCAGTTCAGCCCTGTCCTGGAGCCTCGGCTTTCCGGACGGCAACCACCTGCCGCGGGAACTCGCCATGGCGGCCCTTGGCCGGATTGCGGCATCTACGGCGCTGCCGGTCACGGCGGACATTGAGACGGGATATGCGAATGCGCGCGGTGCATTCGACGACAATGAACTACGCGAAACTATCCGCAGTGTCCTGGCAGCCGGAGCGGTCGGTGTGAACTTCGAAGACTCCGGCGATGATCCGCTAACTGAAGTTGACGAGCAGGCGCGACGCATCGCCGTCGTCCGCCGCGCAGCGGAGGATGCGGGCGTTGATCTGTTCATCAACGCCCGCATCGACACGTACCTGTCCGGCCGTTTCCCGGAAACCGCCTTCACGGAAACGCTTCAGCGTGCAGACGCATACCTGGCCGCGGGGGCCAATGGAATCTTCGTGCCCGGGGTGCAGGACCTGCACCTGCTCCACGACCTGTCGCGGCGGATCGCCGCGCCACTGAACGCGTTAGCCGGCCTGGGCGCGCCTTCCGTGGGCGAACTGCACGATGCTGGTGTCCGCCGGATCAGCATCGGCGGAAACACGGCGAAGGCTGCTTATGCCACCGTGTCCCGGGTGGCCGATGACGTGCTCGGGGACGGCAACTGGTCCGAACTGGCCGGCGCCCGCAGCCACGAGGCCATGGATGAGCTGTTCCGGCGGGGCTAAGCAACAAGCGCCGCCCTCAGCTCACCTGGAGCCGGCTCACCTGAGGCTAAGGACATCCGCCAGCCGCCGCCCGTCCACATAGATCTCCGCCCGGGCCGCACCGACGGCGGAGACGGCCGTGTGCGTGAGCTGGGCTTCCAGCCGGGGAACGTCGCAGGTGCCGCCCGGCCGGATGGTCCCGGTCAGGTTCACTACCACCGTGGTGCCGTCAAAGTATGCGGAAACGTACTTCAGTGCGGAGTCGTCCAGCGAGTTGTACAGCCCCTCCGGGGGATCGCTGCCGAGCAGGAAATCGAGGGCTGCCTGGAGCGGTTCCTCGTCTGCGGCGGTGTCGTGGATGACGGGCACGAGGCTGTCGTTGCAGCCGAACCGCACGCCGGAGCTGCCGCCGTCGTCGAGTGCCACGAAGTACACGGGGGTCCCGCCGGACAGTCGGCCGCGCGCCGCCTTGTCGTCGTCGGCAGGTTTCGCCGCCGCTGCCGGGTTCCCGGGTCCGGAGCTGCCCGAAGCGGGAGTGCCCGGAGCTGTGACCGCGGGGCCGGTGGCGGCGGTGGAGTCGTCAATCATCGCGGCGCCGTCGCCGCCGGCCTGCGATGTGATGCTGCCGCCCGTTCTGGGTTTGGCCGTCGGGCTGGAGGCGGCAATTTCCGGCCCGGCGCCGGCGGAGGCCGGGAGCGGGGCCCCGGTTGTGGCCCCGGGAAATGGCGGCGGAAGTGGTTGCGGTTCCGGCACACTGCCCGGCTGGGCGGCCGTACCGGCCGGGGATGCCGACAGGGGCAGCGAGCAGGATCCGAGCCACAGCGGAAGCATCAACGCGGCGGCTGCCGCAGCTGCCCGGACCCCAGGCGTGACCATCATGAAGGCACCGCACTTCCAGCTCTCGCACGTCCCCCGTCTCCACGTTACGGCGGGGCGTCGGTGTGCGGAACAGGTGCCAAGTGACGGTTTTGCGTCAGCTCCATCACGGAATGGTGACGCAAAAGCCCCCGGCGGTGGCCGGGGGCTTCAGGGATGGTGAATCAGGCTGCTTCGGCTGCAGTTTCGGCCTTGGCCAAGGCATCGAAAACGCCCTTGATCTGCTCCACGACCTCGGCGTCGTCCTTGGGGTGGACTTCGGCGAAGCGGACCATGGAGCCGGGAACGGCCAGCTTGGCGTCTTCAACCACACGGGCGCCGGCGATGCCGACAGCCTTGCGGGCTTCGTCCTGTGCCCAGACGCCGCCGAACTGGCCGAAGGCGGTACCCACGACGGCGGTGGGCTTGCCGGCAAGGGCGCCGGCACCGAACGGGCGGGACAGCCAGTCGATGGCGTTCTTGAGCGAGGCCGGCACGGTTCCGTTGTGCTCCGGGGTGACCAGCAGGAGGGCGTCGGCGTCATTGGCGGCGGCGCGGAGCGCAGCGGCGGCAGCCGGAACCTGGCCTTCGACGTCGATGTCCTCGTTGTAGAACGGGATGTTGCCCAGGCTTTCGTGGATAACAACCTCAACCTGCTCGGGTGCGTTCAGCTGGATGGCCTCGGCGAGCTTCTGGTTGGTGGATTCGGCACGCAGGCTGCCGACCAGTGTAAGTACGGTGCTCTTGGACATTTGAACTCCTTGTGTCTGGCCGCGGGAGGGATCCGCCGGCTGGTTGGTTTGCGGAGGCTGTTGGTGCCTTCACTCATGCTAAACGGACTGCGGTCCGGATATTATTCCCGGGGCTAGAATATTTCTTGTGAGCCTCATCCCAATCCGCTCCGGATCGCCGCTCGGCGGGGAAGCGGAACGCAGCGACGCCGCCCGCAACCGGGAGCTGCTGCTCAAGGCTGCCCGCGAACTCATTGAGGAGTGCGGCGCGGACGGGCTCACCATGGACAGGCTGGCCGAACGCGCCGGCGTCGGCAAGGGCACAGTCTTCCGGCGGTTCGGTTCCCGGGCGGGGCTTATGATGACGCTGCTCAGCGACTCGGAGGCCGCATTCCAGGGCCGGTTCATGTTCGGGCCCCCGCCCCTGGGCCCGGGGGCGCCGCCGCTGGACCGGCTGGTAGCGTTCGGAGCGGAACGCATTGCCTACGTGCTGGAGTTTGGCGAGCTGGCCCGGGCCGCGGACGCCTCCGCCTACAACCGCTACGACGTACCGGCCGCCGTCCTGTGGCACCGGCACATCGAAATGCTCCTGCGGGCCGCCGGAGTCACCGCCGATCCCTGGCTGATGGCGATGTCGCTGAGCTCAACCCTGGACCCGGAGCGGCTGCTGTACGCGGTGCGGGTCCACCATGTGGCTCCGGAGCGGCTCGCGGAATCATGGCGCGAGCTCGTCACGCGCGTGGTCAGCTGTCCCGGAGGCGCCCCCCGCCAGGACAGCGCATCCCGGCTGGACGAAGGCTAGTCCATGGCACACCGTCCGGCCAGTCAAATCCATCCTCGTGATTTATTCATAACGATCTGGTACAGGACGCCCGTGTTTCCGCTTTTAGGCACCGTGGAGGGTTCCCCATATGTGGTAGTTTCCTCTGGAATGTGACCCGCAACATAGTCCACAAGGACAAGGCCCCAAGGGCCCGCGGGCGGCCAGACACCCGCTGGCCATGATCCCGGATCGGCGGCGGAACCCCTGCCGGTCCGGGAGCTGACGGAAGGATCACCTGCTGTGAATGCTGATATGACACCGGCCCGGGACGGCTCCTCCGAGGCGCGGCCGTCACTGCGCGGCGCGGAACTGGCACCGGCGATCCGGAGCTAGGCAGACATGTTCCGTTACCTCGCCAAAAGGGCAGCCACCTACCTGCTCATGATCTTCCTGACTACGACGGCGGGGTACTTCCTTGCCGTCAGTACGCTTCAGCCCGCGCTGCTGGAACAGGAACGCATTCCACGGCCGACGCCGGAGCAGGTGACAAACTCCTTCCGGCTCAAGGGCCTTGACCCGACGCTCAGCCCGTGGGAACGCTACGTTGACTGGCTCACGGCAGTCGTCACGCGCTGGGACTGGGGGCGAAGCCCCAACGGCGCCTTCATCAACGCCGAGTTCGGCGACCGCGTGTGGATTTCCACCCGGCTGTTCCTGGCCTCCATCGTCCTGACCCTCGTCATCGGGGTTGCGCTGGGTGTGTACACCGCCGCCCGGCAGTACAAGTTCCAGGACCGTGTGATCACGTCCTACAGCTACCTCGTGTACATCGTGCCTGCGCCGATCGCCTACTTCCTCGTGCAGCTCGGCGCCATTAACGTCAACGAAACCATCGGCGAACGGATTTTCTTCGTCACCGGCATTTCCACACCCGGGCTGGAAGGCAGCGCCTGGGTCCAGTTCGTCGACATGGTGGCCCACTACACGGTGCCCACGCTGGCCATCACCCTGGTGGGATGGGGCACGTACCAGATCGCCCAGCGCCAGTACCTGCTGGACAACGTCAACGCGGATTTCGTCCGCACAGCCCGGGCCAAGGGGCTCACCCGAAACCAGGCCATCGCCCGCCATGCCCTGCGCGTCTCGTTCATCCCGGTCGCGCAAAGCATCGCCTTCACCATCCCGGCCATCTTCGCCGGCGGCTTCTTTGCCGAGAAGATCTTCGCCTGGCCGGGTGTCGGTTCGTGGAGCATCGACGCCATCGCCCTGCAGGACGTCAACGCGGCCACAGCCACCCTCGCGTACGGTTCCGTGATTTTCGCCATCGGCGCGATCCTCGCGGACTTCGCCACTACCCTTGTCGACCCGAGAGTGCGGGTGCAGTAGCCATGACCAACCTGAACGCGATCGACCCCGCCGCCGTTGCCGAGGAAGCAAGGATAGAGAACGACGACGTCGTGATCGCCAAGTCCGCGATCATCCTGCGGCGCTTCCTGCGGAACAAGACAGCCGTGGCCGGCCTGGTCATCTTCCTCGCCCTCACGGTCTTCTCCTTCGTGGGCGGTTTCCTCTCCCCCTGGGACAAAGAAACCATCGACCCCTTCAACATTGGCATGCCGCCGTCCGGTGAACACCTCCTGGGTACGTCCCAGGCCGGCATCGACCTCTACGCCCTGATGGTTGAAGGCACCCGGATCTCCATCCTCATCGGCCTGGTGGTCGGCCTGGTCTCGGTGCTGATCGCCGCCGTCTACGGCTGCACCATGGCCTACTTCGGCGGCAAAGTGGACAAGGTCATGCTCTTCGTCCTCGAGGCCCTCATCATGATGCCGGCACTGCTGGTCGTGGCGGTCGCCACCAGCGGCGGCGGCAACGGGCTCCGGGAAAACTTGCCCAGCTGGCTTCTGCTGATCATCGTGCTCCTGGTCTTCAGCTGGATGGGCACCGCCCGCCTGATCCGCTCCCTTTCGATGTCGCTCATGCAGCGGGACTTCGTCAAGGCCGCCCAGTACATGGGCATCCCGGCCCGCCGGATCGTCTGGCGGCACCTGGTCCCCAACATCGGATCGCTGCTGGTCCTGGACGTCACCCGCGGCGTCACCGGCGCCATACTGGCCGAAGTCGCGTTCTCCTTCATCGGCATCGGCATCAAGGTCCCTGATGTCAGCCTCGGCGTCCTCATCAACCAGGCAACCTCCCAGGTCCAGACGTTCCCTTGGATGTTCTGGGTTCCGCTCGTGGTGATGTTCCTGTTGACCGGTTCGCTGGCCATGATGAATGACGGCCTGCGCGATGCCTTCGATCCCAGCTCCAGCTCCGTTGGCAGCGCCAAGAAGACTGCACGGAAGAGGAACAAATGAGCCGCGAAACCACCGCCAGCACAGAGCGCCCCGCCGATTCCGTGGCGGAGCGCCTGCACGTCGCCGGGCTGCATGCCGCAGGTGATGCCCCGGCGGGCGCCGTCCTCTCGGTCCGGGACCTGAACGTCCGGTTCAACTCGGAGAACGGCGTGGTCCACGCCGTCCGCGGCGTCGACTTCGACCTCCTGCCGGGCAAGACGCTCGGCATCGTGGGCGAGTCCGGTTCGGGCAAATCCGTGACCTCCCTGGCCATCATGGGCCTGCTGCCCACCACCGCCGAAATCAGCGGGTCAGTGAGGTTGAACGGCAAGGAACTGCTGGGACTCAGCGACAAGGCCATGTGCCGGTACCGCGGCAACGACATCGCCATGGTCTTCCAGGACCCGCTCTCCTCCCTGACCCCGGTGTACACGGTTGGCCACCAGATCATCGAGGCACTAACGGTCCACCACCCGAAGATGAGCAAACAGGCCAAGGAAGCCCGCGCCGTCGAACTTCTCGGCATGGTGGGCATCCCCAGCCCGAAGGACCGCCTGAAGGCGTTCCCGCACGAGTTTTCCGGCGGCATGCGCCAGCGCGTCATGATCGCGATCGCGATCGCCAACAACCCGCGCGTGCTCATCGCGGATGAGCCGACGACGGCGCTGGACGTCACCATCCAGGCGCAGGTCCTTGAGGTGCTGCACACAGCGCAGGAGGAGACCGGCGCCGCCGTCGTGATGATTACGCACGATCTTGGCGTGGTGGCCGGCATGGCGGACGACATCATGGTGATGTACGCGGGAAAGCCGGTGGAGACCGGCAGCGTGGACGACATCTACTACAGCCCGCGGATGCCATACACCATGGGACTGCTGGGTGCGGTGCCGCGCGTGGACATTGCGGAAAAGGCCTCCCTGGTGCCCATCGAGGGCATCCCGCCGAACCTGATCCACGAGCCCACCGGATGCTCCTTCGCCCCGCGCTGCCCGCTCGTGAGCGACTCCTGCCTGCAGGGGGAACCGGAGCTGTGGCCGGTCAGCGGCCCGAGGGGAGCGGGAAACGGCATTGCCGGCAGCGGCGCCCACAAGGCGGCCTGCATCAAGACCGACTCACTGGGTGCCGAAGTGGATGTCCACGAGATCTTCCACGCCCCGGCCGTACCGGTCTCCCGTTTCGATGCCGTCCCGCGGCTTGAGCGCAGGAAAGTCCTGGAACTGAGGGACGTCAGGAAGCACTTCCCGCTCCTGAAGGGCTCGCTCATCAAGCGCCGGATCGGAACCGTGAAGGCCGTGGACGGGCTGAGCTTCGATATCCGCGAGGGCGAATGTTTCTCCATCGTGGGTGAATCCGGCTGCGGGAAAACCACCACGCTGCTGGAAATCATGGAGTTCCACAAGGACCAGGACGGCGAGGTGACCATCGGCGGGCTGAGCAACAAGGCGGCCTCCGACGACAGGACGAAAACCGCCATGCGCAAGGAACTCCAGATGGTGTTCCAGGATCCCACCGGGGCACTGGACCCGCGCTTCACCGTCTTTGAGGTCCTGTCCGAGCCGCTCGAAAACGCCGGCATGGACAAGCCCGCGATCCGGAAGCGGATCATGGAACTGATGGAACTGGTGGGCCTCCAGCCGGACCACGTCAACCGGTTCCCCAACCAGTTCTCCGGCGGCCAGCGGCAGCGCATCGGTATCGCCCGCGCGCTTGCCGTGAACCCCAAGCTGGTGGTCCTCGACGAACCCGTGTCCGCCCTGGACGTCTCCGTTCAAGCCGGCGTGATCAACCTCCTGGACAAGCTCCGCGCTGAACTCGGCCTGAGCTACCTCATGGTGGCCCACGACCTGTCCGTGGTGCGGCACATCTCCAACCGGGTGGCAGTGATGTACCTGGGCAAGATCGTGGAAATTGGCGACGTGGACAACGTGTTCGACAACCCGCGCCACCCCTACACCCGGGCACTCCTGTCCGCGATCCCGGTGCCCGACCCGCAGCTGGAACGAACCCGCGAACGCATCATCCTGCAAGGAGACCTCCCATCGCCGCTTGATGCGCCAAAGGGCTGCAACTTCGCCACCCGCTGCCCGGTGTTTGCCGCGCTCCCCGCGGCGAAGCAGGAAAAATGCCTCACCCTAGAGCCGCCGCTGGAACCGGTCGCTTCTCCGCAGACCGCGTCTCCGCAAGCGTCCCCGGCCGGGGCGGCCCGGGCGTTAGCCCAGGACGCCGACCAACAGTTCGCCTGCTTCTTCCCGGACGGTGAACTCGACGCGGAAATGCTAGTTGTCCACGACAGCCCCTAACTTGTCCGATCCCCAAAGCACCAACTCTCGCACCAAAAAATGAAGGGAAAACAATGAAGAATCTGACCAAGATTGGCGGGGTGGCCGCTGTAGCGGCAGCGCTCGCGCTCACCGGCTGTGGCGGAGGCGGGACTCCCAAGGGTCCCGACGCAGGCAAGGGCCAGGACGCCGGCAGTGACCTCACCAAGCTGATCAGCATAAACGCCAAGGATGCCAAGGACCTGGAACCCGGCGGCACCGTGACGCTTCCGCTGGGCAACATCGGTCCGGACTTCAACGGCTTCTCCAACAACGGCAACAGCGCGGACAACACCGCACTGCACCGCCCCATCGACCAGGCCGGCACCTGGGGCTGCTGGAACTTCGACTTCGACGGTACGGCGACTCCGAACAAGGACTTCTGCGAGGACGTCAAGAGCGAAGTCAAAGACGGCAAGCAGACCATCACCATCAAGGTGAACGAGAAAGCCGCGTACAACGACGGCACGCCGATCGACGTCAAGGCCTTCCAGAACACCTGGAACATGCTCAAGGGCGAAAACAAGGACATCGACATCGTCAGCTCCGGCGCCTACGAGTTCGTTGACTCCGTCAAGGCCGGTTCCAGTGACAAGGAAGTGGTGGTCACCACCACCCAGCCCGTCTACCCGCTGGATGCCCTCTTCACCGGACTGATCCACCCGGCCGTGAACACTCCCGAGATCTTCAACACCGGTTTCACCGGCGACATGCACCCGGAGTGGATGGCAGGACCCTTCAAGCTGGACAAGTACGACAGTGCCGCCAAGACTGTGACCCTGGCGCAGAACGACAAATGGTGGGGCACCAAGCCCGTCCTCGACAAGGTGGTGTTCCGCCAGCTGGAGAGCAGCGCCGCTATCGCCGCCTTCAAGAACGGCGAGATTGACGGCGTTTCCGCGAACACCATCACCCCGTACAAGCAGCTGGACGGCACCAAGGATTCCGAGATCCGCCGCGGCCAGCGGCTGTTCGCCGGCGGCCTGAACCTCAACGCGCAGAAGGCTCCGCTCACGGACGTCGCCATCCGTAAGGCAATCTTCACCGCCGTAGACCGCGAAGCCCTGCGCAAGGTCCGCTTCAACGGGCTGAACTGGGAAGAAACCAGCTCCGGTTCCATGATGCTGCTGCCGTTCTCCAAGTACTATCAGGACAACTACCCGGCCACGGAATCCGGTGCAGAGGCAGCCAAGAAGGTGCTGACCGATGCCGGCTACAAGCCCAATGCCGCGGGCATCATGGAGAAGGACGGCGTTCCGGCCGCCTTCAAGATCAGCAACTTCGGTGACGACCCCACCACCCTGGCGTTCGTGCAGACCCTGCAGAAGCAGCTCCAGGCCGGCGGCATGGACGTGGGAATCGACCAGCGCGCCTCTGCCGACTTCGGCAAGGTCTTGGGCAGCCGCGACTTCTTCCTGAGCGTCTCCGGCTACACCGTGGGTGCTGACGCAACGGACGCCGTCAAGCAGTTCTACGACTCCAAAACCAACGAGAACGAACTGGGCGACGCCGAGCTGGATGCCGAGATCAAGGCGCTCAGCAGCATTGAGGACAACGCCGAGCGCAACAAGGCAGCCATGGAAGTTGAAAAGAAGCACATGGCCAAGTACTTCTCCATGGGCGTCGTGATGAACGGGCCGCAGATCTCCTTCGTCCGCACCGGCCTGGCCAACTACGGCCCGTCCCTGTTCAAGAGCCTGTCCCAGGTTCCGGACTGGACCACGCTCGGCTGGGAAAAGAAGTAACAGCAGCCTGACAGTAGTAACGCCGGGGCCGGCATCCCCGTGATCTGTTCACACGAACTCTTCACGCGGGGTGCCGGCCTTCG
Source organism: Arthrobacter sp. GW460-12-1-14-TSB2 (assembly GCF_059423525.1). Taxonomy (NCBI): domain Bacteria; kingdom Bacillati; phylum Actinomycetota; class Actinomycetes; order Micrococcales; family Micrococcaceae; genus Arthrobacter; species Arthrobacter sp. GW460-12-1-14-TSB2. Next base: position 37,963 of record NZ_JBWKYC010000012.1, on the reverse strand, counting down.
CCGTCCCCTCCGGGCGTGCGGGGGTAGCGTTGGAACCATGAGCACAGAAGCAACTCCCGGCACCGGCCCGAGCAAGCCCGCGATCCGGACGGCGGTCGCCGGCTTCGGCCTGTCCGGCCGCGTGTTCCACGCGCCTCTGATCGCCGCCAATCCGTCATATTCCCTGGACGTTATTTCAACGTCCGACGCCGGCCGGCAGGCCGATGCGTCCGGCAGCTACCCTGCCGCACGGCTCGTAAACACCCCGGCCGACATCCTGGCGCTGGCCGATGACCTTGACCTGATGGTCCTCGGGACGCCGCCGGCCACCCACTACCCGCTGGCGAAGGCCGCGCTGGAGGCGGGACTCGACGTCGTCGTTGACAAGCCCTTCGCGGTGCGCAGCGCCGAGGGGCAGGAACTCCTGGAGCTTGCCGCCCGGCTGGGGCGGGTGCTGACCGTGTTCCAGAACCGCCGGTGGGACGGCGACTACCTGACGGTGAAGGGCTTGCTGGAAGGCGGCGTGCTGGGCAGCGTGACCCGGTTCGAGTCGCGGTTCGAACGTTGGTCCCCGGAGGTCTCGAAGGCCTGGAAAGCGGAAGCCACGGCGGACGACGGGGGCGGGGTGCTCTTCGACCTCGGAACCCACCTCATCGACCAATCGCTGCAGCTGTTCGGCCCGGCGACGGTGGCGCACGCGGAACTCCGGGCCCGGCGGCCGGGCGAAAAGACCGACGATGACGTGTTCGTGGCGCTGCAGCATGATTCAGGCGTAGTCAGCCACCTCTGGATGAACATGCTCTGCGCCCAGCAGGGACCCCGTTACCGGCTCCTGGGCTCCGAGGGCGGCTTCACCAAGCACGGCATCGATCCGCAGGAGCCGTACATTGTGGCCGGCGGCAGCCCGCTCGACCCCGAATACGGCGTCGAGGACAAGGACTGGGCGGGGCTCCTGGGCCGCGACGGCCACCTGGACCGCCTGCCCACCGAACGCGGCGCCTACCCGGAGTTTTACCGGCTCCTCGCGGACAAAATCCACGACGGCGGCACCGGCTCGCCCCTGCCGTTGCCAGTAGACCCTGCAGGCCCCATTGAGGTCCTGAAATTAATAGAAAAGGCACGCGAAATGGCGACGCATAGAGCTTAACCAAAACTGCGCTGAACGACAGACATCCGGCAGCGTGCGTCTAAGCGACGAAGGAGCGAGCACGCCGAGGATGTGTGTCGTCCAGCGCAGCGGGACGAACTAAGGACTATGCAGAGACCAGTTCGTGCCAGTCGGCTACGAGCGGCAGGTTGTGCGCTTCGGAGACCGAGTGGTGCGCCACGTGGCCGGCGGCAATGTTGAGGCCGGCGGCCAGTGCGGGGTCCTTCTCGAACGCGGCCTTTACGCCGAGGTTGGCGAGGGCCACGCCGTAGCGCAGGGTCACGTTCGTGAGTGCGTACGTGGACGTGTTGGGAACGGCGCCGGGCATGTTGGCCACGCAGTAGAAGATGGTGTTGTGGACCTTGTACGTGGGTTCCTGGTGCGTTGTGGGGTGGGTGTCTTCGAAGCAGCCACCCTGGTCCACGGCGATGTCCACGAGGACGGAGCCGGGCTTCATCCGGGACACGAGTTCGTTGGTGACCAGCTTGGGTGCCTTGGCCCCCGGGATCAGCACGGAGCCGATCACGAGGTCCGCGTCGACGACGGACTTTTCGATTTCGTACTTGTTGGACGCGACCGTCTTCAGCCGGCCCTGGTACTGGGCGTCGAGTTCGCGGAGGCGGTTGATGTTGATGTCCAGGATGGTGACGTCGGCGCCGAGGCCCAGGGCCATGGCGGCGGCGTTGGTGCCGGCCACGCCCGCACCGAGCACAACGACCTTGGCCGGGCGGACGCCCGGGACGCCGCCCAGCAGCACGCCCTTGCCGCCGGCGGGTGCCATCAGCGAGGTGGCGCCCACCTGGACGGACAGGCGGCCGGCAACTTCTGACATCGGGGCCAGGAGGGGCAGGGTGCGGCCTTCCTGGACGGTTTCGTAGGCGATCGCGGTGACGCCGGAGTTGATGAGCTCGGCGGTGAGTTCCGGCTCGGCGGCCAGGTGGAGGTAGGTGAAGAGGATCAGGCCCTTGCGGAAGCGGTGGTATTCCGCAGCAATGGGCTCCTTGACCTTCATGACCATGTCAGCGCGGGCCCACACGTCATCTGCCTCGATGACGATTTCGGCGCCGGCGATGGCGTATTCCTCGTCAGTGATTCCGGAGCCCAGGCCTGCGCCGCGTTCCACCAGCACGGTGTGGCCGTGGGTGCGGAATTCGTGGACTCCGGCAGCGGTGATGGCCACGCGGAATTCGTTGTTCTTGATCTCTTTGGGGACGCCGATGATCATTTCTTGGGCTCCATTGTTGGTGGGCTTTGTGGGCCGGACGTGCGGGGAATCTGGTACTTCCAGAATAAATCCGCATGTGAGGTAGCCGACACGACGCCGTCGTTCGGATAAGGCAACTTCCGCTTATTTCAGGGGTTTTCCGACTCACTACCTAGACATCTGTCGAGCGGTGAAGCGTCAGGTGTCGCCTGGTGTCCGTTCACGTTCCGGCGGCGCCGGGCAGTAAGGTGGCACCATGCACCAGCAGGATGTGGAACAGCTCGTTGAGCAGGTGGCCGAGAAGCTCGGCCGTGGACTTTCGCTGGAGGATCTCGACGGCGTCCTGCTCGCCTACAGCTCCAACCAGTCGCACGCGGACCGCGTCCGCGTGAACTTCCTGCTCAGTAAGCGCGTGCCGGCGGATGTAAAGGCGTGGCAGCTCTCGCACGGGATCGCGACGGCGGTGCGTCCCGTCGTCGTCCCCGCCAACGAGGAGCTGGGCATGCTCGGACGCGTCTGCGTCCCGCTGCTGGTACGCGGCTTCCGCGTGGGCTACCTGTGGGTGCAGCAGGACGTCGAAGACCAAAGCGCGACGGCGATCCTCACCCAGCTGCCCGGCGTCCGGGACGAACTGGAGCTGCTGTCCGGACTTCTCCTCGAGTCGAACACCGCTGAATCGGAATTCAGGCGCCGCAGGGAGCAGGAGTTCCTGAGTGCATGCCGTGGCGAAGCCAACGCGGTGGCCGCCGTGGGCGGGTGGAAGGAAGTGCAGGGGCGCGGTCCGTGGCAGCTGGTCACGGTGCTCGACGCCGACGGCTGGGCGGAGGGATCCGATCCCATCGCCTCAACCCTGATCCATCGCTCCGCGGCGCTGCAGGCCACCATTGGCGTGGACGCGGCGCTGTTCAGCGCAGGCACGGAAACACACGCGGTGGTCCTGTTCCGGGAATCCACCGGGCGTGCGGCCCACGCGCAGGTGCTGGTGCACTACCAGCTTGAACTCGCCAAACGGTCCGGCCGGCCGGTGCGCCGGATCATCCTCGGCACGAGCGAAGGCTTCGCCAAGCCGCGCGAACTGGCGGACGCGTACGCCCAGTCCAGGCAGGCTGCCCAGGCCGCCGCCGTGGACCCCCAGCTGGGCGAGCTGGTGGACTGCCGGGCCACGGGCGTCTACCAGCTGCTGGCTTCGGCCGGGGGCGGCGCCGGGGCATGGGCCGACGCCGGCTCCGTCTACTCGCGCATCCTCGAAGACCACGACCGCAACGGCGAGCTGCTCCCCGTCCTGGAACTTTTGTACGACAACGACGGGTCCGTGCAGGACGTCGCCACCAAGCTGCACCTGCACCGGAGCAGCATCTACAACCGGCTGGGCCGCATCCGGCAGGTACTCGGCGTGGATCCGCTCAAGGGCATGGTCCGGCTGGAACTCCACGCGGCGCTTAAGGCACGCCGCTGGTCCGGGCGGCCTCGGATCTAGGCGATTACGGATGTGGACGAGCGCCAGTCCAGCTCCCACGCCCTACCCGCCGAAGACCTTCCGCGCCAGGAATTCGTTGCGGAATTTGTGCTCCGGGTCCATCCGCTCGGCAAGGTCCGTGAAGTCGCCAAAGCGCGGGTAGAGCCCGGCGAGCGAGTCGGCGCCCGCGTGGAACAGCTTGCCCCAGTGCGGCCGGGCGTTGAACGGTGCAAGTGCCTCCTCCATCACCGGGAGCACCTCCTCCACTTCGGCCTGCCGCTGCTTCCAGGTGAAGTGGAACCCCACTGAATCCTGGCCGTAAGCCGTGCTGAGCCAGAGCCTGTCGGCTGCCACGGTGCGGATTTCGGATACGAGCAGCAGCGGCGTGATCCGGTCCGAGAGGGCGCGCAGTTCCGCAATGGCGGCCACGGCGTCCTCGCGGCGGACAAAGAACTCGCTCTGGAGTTCCTCGCCGCTGCTGGGCGTGAACGCCATCCGGAAGTGCGCCAGGCGCTCCGACCATGGCCCGGGGACTCCGAGCTGTTCGGTGCAGTTTTCGGCCGAGACCCCGGGCAACGGGTGCCTGGCAACCGTGGCGCGCGTGCCGCCGAAGAACGTGTCGCCGCGGTGCGCCGGCAGGCCAACTCCGGCCGCTTCAGCACCCGACACGCGGCTCTTCAGCCAGGCCTGCGCGAGGGCGTTCCCGCTCCAGTCCGTAAACAGGCTGACGCTGTAGGCGCTGGAGGTGGCGGCGTCGAAATTCTCCAGCACCATCTCCCACGGAAGCGCTTCAAAGACGTCCTGCCGGACCATGAACGTGGGTTCGATGTCCAGGGTCACCTTAGTGACCACGCCCAGTGCGCCGAGGCCCACGACGGCGCCGTCAAAGTCGGGCGAGTCGCCCCGGCTGAGTTGGTGGACGGTTCCGTCCGCTGCCACGATTTCCAGCGCTGCGACGGAGGTTGCCAGGTTTCCGTTGGCATCCCCGGAACCGTGGGTAGCGGTTGCGATGGCGCCGGCCACGGAGATGTGCGGAAGGGAGGCGAGGTTGGGCAGTGCAAAGCCGTTTGTCTCCAGCTTTTCCGCGAGCGTGCCGTAGCGGGTCCCGCCGGATACCGTGACGGTGCGCGTGGCGGCGTCGATGCGGATGGCCGGGTCCAGGTCTTCCAGGGAAATCAGGGATCCGGGGGAGTCGGCGATGTCGTTGAAGGAGTGCCGGGAGCCGAGTGCGCGGACCTTCGCGGCGCCAGCCACCACGTCCTGGACTTCCTCGAGAGTGCGGGGGCGGTGGATGGCAGCCGCCGTGTAGCGGTAATTGCCGGCCCAGTTCAGTTCGGGCGCGGCGCCGCGGGTCATGGTGGAGCTGACTGTGTGGCTGTCCAGTCCGGGCAGTTCGCTGGCCTCAGTGCGCATCGCATCCCTTTCGCGCCGGACCAACGTCCATCGGCGGTTGTGTTATCGCTAACAATTCTGGTGAGAGGGCCAGCCCGGTGTCAATGGCCATCCACCGTTCAGACGTGGGCTGGAATGCGGCGCGGGGTTTGGCCGCTACGCCCGGCCGTTACGACCCGCCGTCGCGCTCGGCAGCTTCGCGGCGACGGCGGGCAAGGTGGCTTTCCAGGCCCTTGGAGACCGCGACGAAGGCCACGCAGCTCGCCGTAAAAGCGGCCGTTTCATTCAGTCCCATGACCCTTCCGAGGGCGGCAGTCAGCAGCATGGCGGCGAACCCCGCCACAATATGCCACCCTCTGAACTTACCCACGAATAAAGGGTAACCCCGGCCTTTGCGGCGTTTTGGCGAAGAACGGGGATCGTTGCTTGATCCTTATCACTGCTTCACAAATTGCGTCCGGCGCTACATCAAACCCGCTCGTCGGGGCCGGCCGCCTTGGCCTTCTTCTGCGTTTCCAGCCATTCCATGACGGCCGCAAGCCTGATCCGCCGGTGCGTGCCGCGGTACTCGACGGGAATTTCCCCGCGGTCCGTCATATTGCGAAGGTACGTGTGCGAAATCCCGGCGAGTTCAGCGGCCTGGGATGTGGTCAGCATTTCCTCAACGCTGCTGACCGTGACGGCTTCGCCGCGGCTGAAGCGGCTCAGGAGATCCACGACGGCGTCCCGCGCCTGGGGCGGCAGCCGGTGGACCGTGCCGTCCACAAACACCGTGATGTCGTGGCTGTCGTTGAGGGCGTGCTTCAGCTTCAGGGCTTCATCGCCGGGGAGCCCGGCGGTCACGCGGGGAGCAATCAGTGCCATGCGGAAATCCTAGCGCCCCCGCGCGAGCCGGCTTGTAAGGTGATCTGGGAACCGGCGGCGCTATTCGGCGTCGAGGTCCGTCTCCAGGAGCGCGACCAAAGAATCCAGCGCCTGGTCCGCGCCGTCGCCGTCGGCCCGCAGCACCACGACGTCCCCCTTGGCCGCCCCCAGCGTCATGAGCGAAAGGATGCTGGCGGCGTCGAGGGCTTCGTCCGCCGGCTCACCCTGCATGGAAATGGTGACGTCGACGCCGGCATTGCCGGCCGCCTCGGCGAAGAGCGCGGCCGGGCGGGCGTGCAGGCCGGAGCGGCTGGCGATGGTTGCGGTACGTTCTGGCATTGCTTCTCCTGAAGGGGTTATGGGTGGGCGGCGGCCGTTAGAGGCCGAGTTCGTTGAGGACGGGCAGCTTTTCGCGCACCCAGGCCCGGGCTTCGGTGGCGCTCGGTGCGGACAGCGCCAGTTTGGCCAGGTCCTGCGCTTCGGCCAGCGTGACGGTCTTGAGCACGGCGGCCACGGCCGCCAGAGAGCGTGCGGTCATGGACAGCGTGGAAACGCCCAGTCCGGTCAGCACGACGGCGAGGGCGGGATCCGCTGCCGCTTCGCCGCAGACGCCCACGGGTTTGTTGTGGCCTTCGGCGCGCGAGCCTTCCACGGTAAGGCCGACGAGGCGCAGCACGGCGGGCTGCCAAGGAGTGTTCAGTGCGGCCAGCGGGCCGAGCTGCCGGTCGGCGGCCATGGCGTACTGCGTGAGGTCGTTCGTGCCCAGGCTGGCGAAGCCCACCTCGCGCAGGATGGCTTCGGCGGTCAGTGCGGCAGAGGGGACCTCCACCATCACGCCGGGTGTCTTGATCCCGGCGTCGGCGCACATGGAGGCAAAGCGCGCGGCCTCTTCCGCTGTGGAGATCATCGGGGCCATGACCCACACGTCAGCTTCGGACTGCTTCTCGGCCAGGGCGATGGCTTCCAGCTGGCGGTCCAGGACGCCGGGCGTGGTGAAGTCCGTGCGGTAGCCGCGGACGCCCAGGGCGGGGTTGGGCTCGGTGGAGTCGGTCAGGAACGGCAGCGGCTTGTCGGCGCCGGCATCGAGCGTCCGCAGGACAACCTTCTTGCCCGGGAACGCATCGAAGACGCTCTTATAGGCCGCGGCCTGCTCTTCCACGGAGGGCTCGGTGTCCCGTTCCAGGAAGCAGAATTCGGTGCGGAAGAGTCCTACGCCCTGCGCGCCCAGTTTCGCGGCCGCTTCGGCATCCTTGCCGCCGCCGACGTTGGCGAGGAGAGGCACCAGGTGCCCGTCCGCCGTCGCGCCCGTGCCGCTGAATTCGGCGAGCAGGGACGCGGTGGCCGCCCATGCTTCGGCCGCGGCACGCAGGGATTCGTCGGGCTCGGCCGTGATGGTGCCGGCCGCGCCGTCCACGTAGACTTCCATGCCGTCCGGGAGCTGGTCCACACCGACTGCCGCCACAACGGCCGGCAGGCCAAGCGAGCGGGCGATGATGGCTGTATGCGACTGGGGTCCGCCGCCCGCCGTGACGAGTGCCAGCACCTTGTTCGGGTCCAGGGTGGCGGTGTCGGCCGGCGCCAGGTCTTCGGCCACCAGGACGAACGGCGTGTTGGAGGCGGGGATTCCGGGGGCGGGCACGCCGCGCAGCTCGGCGACGATCCGGGCCCGCACGTCCAGGACGTCGGTGGCGCGCTCGGCCATGTAGCCGCCCAGGTTGTGAAGCATTTCAGAAACGGAGGAGCCGGACTCCCAGATGGCGCGCTCACTCGAGACGCCGCGGGCAACCAGTTTGGCCGCGCCCTTGATCAGCATGGTGTCCTTGGCCATCAGTGCCGTGGCTTCCAGGACTGCCTTGCCGTCACCCGTGGCGTGGGCGGCGCGTGCCTTCAGTTCGTCGTGCACGGCCTGGGACGCCGTCTTGAGGGCGGCGGTGGCGTCCTCGGCCGTGACTCCTGCGGGCAATTGCTCTCCCGCAGGCGGTTCGCTGATGGGCTTGGGCATTTGGCGGATGGTGCCGATGATGCGGCCGGGGCTGACGCCTACTCCTGGGAAGTTCTGCACTGAAGGTCCTCATTCTCTGCCGGTAAGCAGGCCCCGCCGTTCGTTTGCCGGGCGGTTGCCCGGACCGTCGCAACGGCTACGTCGGACGGCGTTTGCGGTGCCTGAAAAAATTGTATGTGATGCACTTCATATAGCGTTGCTATAGGTGCTAGGGTAGCGGTTATGAGTTTCGATGGCCAGCTTCCGCCCAAAGTTCGGCTGCTGCGTGCAGCCGCCGAGCTACTGGCCAATTCGGCGGGCGGGGCCGTTTCAACCCGCCAGATCACCCAGCTGGCCGGGGTTTCGGCGCCCACGCTTTATCACCACTTCGGTGACAAGGAAGGGCTGTTCGACGCCGTCGTCGCGGCGGGGTTCGAAGAGTACGTTGCCGGTGAACGCGATTTCGCGCCGTCCGGCCAGCCGCTGGAAGATATCCGGCGGATGTGGGACAACCATGTCCAGTTCGGGCTGAACCAGCCGGAACTCTACCTGGTCATGTTTGGCAACATTCGCCCTGAGAGCCGTCCGGCCATCGTCGCCGATGCCGAGGCCCTCATGGAGGAAATGCTGAACAAGGCCGCGGTGGCGGGGCAGCTGAACGTCCAGCCGCGTGAGGCGGCCAGGAGCATCCTGGCGGCGAACGTGGGTGTGACGCTCATGCTGATTGCGGAGCCTGCTGCGGAACGCAACCTTGAACTATCCACCATGACCCGCGACGCCATGATTTTCGCGGTGTCCGCGGAGCAGGCCAGCGGCACTCCGGAAGACTCCGGGAAGTCGTCGGTCGTGGTGGCAGCAATCGCCCTGAACGCCGCGCTTCAGGCGTCGCACTCGGATCAGCTCTCCAGCTCGGAACTCAAGCTCTTTCTCGAATGGCTCCACCGGATCTCCACCAGTTCCACCAGCTAAGTCGTCGAAAATATCGGACCATCCTGCGGTGCAGCAGGAATCACGGTTAGGAAATCACATGGCAACAGAGACAGTTGCAAAACCCCGCACCAGCCTGCGGGTTGGCGTCCAGAAATTCGGGACGTTCCTGTCCGGAATGATCATGCCCAACATCGGCGCCTTCATCGCCTGGGGCATCGTCACGGCCTTCTTCATTCCGGCGGGCTTCACTCCCAATGAGGAACTGGCCAAGCTTGTTGGCCCGATGATCACCTACCTGCTTCCGCTTCTCATCGGCTACACCGGCGGCCGCATGGTCCACGGCGTCCGCGGCGGCGTTGTTGGCGCTGCCGCGACCATGGGTGTGATCGTCGGTACGGACATCCCCATGTTCATCGGCGCCATGATCATGGGCCCGCTGACCGCATGGATCATGAAGAAGCTGGACAAGGTCTGGGAAGGCCGGGTCAAGCCGGGCTTTGAGATGTTGATCGACAACTTCACCGCAGGCATCGTGGCAGCGGCCCTGGCCATCTTCGGCATGCTTGTGATCGGTCCGGTGGTGAAGGCCTTCAGCAACGGCGCCAGCGCCGTCGTCGAATGGCTCGTCACCAACGGCCTGCTGCCGTTCACCAGCATCTTCATCGAACCGGCCAAGGTGCTGTTCCTGAACAACGCCGTCAACCACGGCATCCTGACGCCCCTCGGCACGGAACAAGCCCTGCAAAACGGCAAGTCCATCTTGTTCCTGCTCGAAGCCAACCCCGGCCCCGGCGTGGGCATCCTGCTTGCCTACATGATCTTCGGCAAGGGCCTGGCCAAGGCGTCAGCCCCCGGTGCCGCCCTGATCCAGTTCGTCGGCGGCATCCACGAAATCTACTTCCCATTCGTGCTGATGAAGCCCATCATCATCCTCGCCGCAATCGGCGGCGGCATGACCGGCATCTTCACCCTGGTGCTCACCGGCGCCGGCCTGCGCTCCCCGGCAGCCCCGGGCAGCATCCTCGCCGTCTTCGCCGCGACCGCCAGCGACAGCTACTTCGGGGTTGCACTGTCCGTGCTGCTCGCCGCCACAGTGTCCTTCCTCATCGCATCGGTGATCCTGAAGGCCAGCAAGACTCCCGTCGGTGAAACCGAGGAGGACAGCCTGGGCGCCGCCACCTCCCGGATGGAAGCCATGAAGGGCAAGAAGAGCTCCATCTCCTCGACCCTGACCGGTGCGGGGGCAACCACCACCGTGATGGCAGGACCCATCAAGAACATCGTGTTTGCCTGCGACGCCGGCATGGGCTCGAGTGCCATGGGCGCTTCGGTGCTGCGGAACAAGATCAAGGCGGCCGGCTTCCCCGACGTCAAGGTCACCAACTCCGCGATTGCCAACCTGAGCGACACCTACGACGTGGTCATCACCCACCAGGACCTGACCGAACGGGCCAAGCCGGCTACAGCCAGCGCCGTGCACGTATCCGTGGACAACTTCATGAACAGCCCCCGATACGACGAGATCGTGGAGCTGGTCAAGAGCAGCAACACCGAAGGAACGGCTGACGCAGCTGCGGCGCCAGTTGCCGCGGCCGCCGCCCCGGCAGCTGCTGAAGCCGCACCGCCGTCGGACATCCTGGTGGCCGACAGCGTGATCCTCAACGGCACGGCCACCACCCGTGACGCCGCCATCGACGAAGCGGGCCGGCTGCTGCTGGACCGCGGCGCCGTGGACAGCGGCTACATCGACGCCATGCACGAACGTGAGGAATCCGTGTCCACCTATATGGGCAGCTTCCTGGCCATTCCGCACGGCACCAACGCCGCCAAGGACCACATCATGAAGTCCGCGGTTTCGGTGATCCGTTACCCGAACGGCATCGACTGGAACGGCAAGGAGGTCAAGTTCGTGGTGGGCGTTGCCGGCATCAACAACGAGCACCTGCAGATCCTGTCTTCCATCGCCAAGGTCTTCACCAACAAGGCCCAGGTGGCACAGCTTGAGGCGGCCACCACGGTGGACGAAGTGCTGGAACTGTTCGGAAAGGTCAACGCATAGTGAAGGCTGTTCATTTTGGGGCCGGGAACATCGGCCGGGGCTTTGTGGGCCTGCTGCTGCACCAGGCAGGCTACGAGCTCGTGTTCGCCGACGTCGCGGAGGAGCTGATCTCGCAGCTCGCCGCCGCGGACAGCTATGACGTCCACGAAGTGGGGGACAACCCCACGGTCCGTACCGTGGACAACTTCCGGGCGCTCAACTCGGGAACCCAGGAGGCGGACGTCGTGGCGGAAATCGCGACGGCGGATGTGGTCACCACCGCTGTGGGGCCGCACATCCTGAAGTTCGTGGCGCCGGTGATTGCCAAGGGCATCGCCGCCAGGGCAGCAGGGCTGGCTCCGCTGCAGGTGATGGCGTGCGAGAACGCCATCAACGCCACCGACATCCTGCGCGACGAAGTCGCGGCGCAGTGGGACGCCGCCGCCGGATCGCTCGAGGCCGCGGCCGTGTTTGCCAACACGGCCGTTGACCGGATCGTCCCCAACCAGGAGCCGGGCAAGGGCCTGGATGTCACGGTGGAGACGTTCTATGAGTGGGTCATCGACCGCACGCCCTTCGGGGACAATGCGCCGGTCATTCCGGGTGCCACGTTTGTGGACAACCTGGAGCCGTACATTGAGCGGAAGCTGTTCACGGTCAACACCGGCCACGCTTCAGCTGCCTACTTCGGGTTCGAGGCAGGGCTCGGCAAGATCTCCGAGGCCATGGCGGACCAGGACGTCGCCGCCGACGTGCGTGCCGTCCTGGACGAAACCAAAGAGCTGCTGATCCACAAGCACGGCTTCAACCGCGAGGAGCAGGAAGCCTACGTCGAGAAGATCCTTGGCCGGTTCACCAACCCGCACTTGCCGGATACCGTGAATCGGGTGGGGCGGGCGCCGCTGCGCAAACTCAGCCGGCACGAGCGGTTCATCGGCCCCGCGGCGGAGCTGGCCGAACGCGGAATCGTGCCCGAGGCGCTGCTGGGGGCCATTGCGGCTGCGCTGCGCTTCAACGACCCCGCAGACGCCGAAGCTGCCGAGCTGGCGCAGATCGTCGCATCGTCCACGGCTGCGGAAGCCACGGAAAAGGTGACCGGCCTGACCGCCGATCACCCGCTCTTCGCGGCTGTGGAGGCCCTGGTGGAAGAGGTCAAGGCGGAAGCCAAGGTCTAGCGCGCACTTCCCAGGGCCCGACGCTCTCTCACTTTCCGTCGGTTTTTCGGCGACCCTCTCTCAGATCCGGTCCGGTTTTCGCAGACGCTCTCTCACCTCTGTACGCCAGGTGAGAGAGCGTCTGTGGTTTCCGCGCGAAAGGTGAGAGAGCGTTGGCTGTGGCAGGCTGGGCTGGTGACTTCAGAGCAACATGACCCGCCCGCCCTGCTCACCCTCGACGTCGACGGCGGGACCTTCCGCCTCCGCCACGCCACACAGGCAGACCTGCCCCAAATACTCGGGCTCCTGGCGGACGACCAGTTGGGCGCAACCCGGGAGGATATTTCGGAGATGGCTCCGTACGAGCGTGCCTTCGAGGCGATCGACGGCGATCCTGCCCACCTTCTGGTCGTTGGCGAGCTCGTGGAGACGGGGGCGCAGGCCGGGGCAGTTGTCGCCACGTTCCAGCTGAGCTTTCTCCCCGGCCTCTCCCGCCGCGGTGCCTGGCGCAGCCAGCTCGAAGCCGTCCGGGTGTCAGCGCGACTGCGTGGCCTCGGGATCGGGGCCGCCATGGTCCTCTGGGCCGCGGAGGAGTCACGCCGCCGGGGTTGCGCCCTGATGCAGCTCACCACCGACAAGTCGCGCAAGGACGCCCACCGCTTCTACGAACGCCTGGGGTTCGCCGCCAGCCATGAGGGCATGAAACTCACGCTCTAGTTCCGGGCGAAGATACAGATAAGGCCCGCGTTCTCCATGAACGTGGGCCTTATCTGTCCGCTCGCGCGGTGTGCCGAGCTCGGTGCCGGCGCTTTTGTACGGAGGTCGGAGCCTAGACCTTGACGGTCCCCTTCGGCACGAACAGCGTCTCCGCCTGCTCCAGGGACATGCCGTTGGTCTCCGGCACCTTGAACATGACGAAGAAGAACGATGCCGCCGCGAACAGGGCGTACATGGCGTACGTGAGCGGCAGCGAACCTGCCGCCATTACGGGGAAGCTCAGTGTGATGGCGAAGTTGGCGATCCACTGTGCTGCCGCGGCGAGGCCAAGGGCGCGGGCGCGGATCCGGGACGGGAAGATCTCTCCCAGCAGAACCCACACCAGCGGGCCCCAGGAGGCGCCGAAGCTGATCACAAAGACGTTCGCGGCCACCAGGGCAACGGGTCCCCAGGCGCCGGGCAGTGAAATCTCTTCGCCCGAGCCGGTGGCTGAGGCGAAGGCCAGGGCCATGGCACCCAGCGAAACCGCCATGCCCACGGATCCCGCCAGCAGGATGGGGCGCCGGCCGATCCGGTCCACTAGCGCGATGGCCACCAGCGTGACCAGGATGTTGGTGACGGACGTGGCCACGGAGATGGTGAGCGAGTCCTTCTCCTGGAAGCCCACGGCCTTCCACAGCGTGGTGGAGTAGTAGAAGATCACGTTGATGCCGACGAACTGCTGCAGCACGGACAGGGTGATGCCGATCCACACCACGGCCTGCAGTCCGAACACCTTGCCGCGGAGCGAGCCCTTCTGGCCTGCGAGCTTGTCTTCCTCGATGGCGGACTGGATTTCGCGGATGTGGCGGTCGGTGTCCTCGGACGGGGCGATGGTCTGGAACACCTTGCGTGCCTCGTCCTCCTTGCCCTTAAAGACCAGGAAGCGCGGGGATTCCGGCAGGGTGTACGCGATCCAGCCGTACACAACCGCGGGCACGGCGCCGGCGAGGAACATCCACCGCCACGCGTCGATGCCGAGCCAGAGCGGCTCATCCGCGCCGCCGGCTGAATTGGCGAACACGGCGTCGGAGAGCAAGGCGGCAAAAATACCGGTGGTGATGGCCAGCTGCTGGAGCGATGCGAGCCTGCCGCGGACGTGCCGGGGCGAGATCTCGGAGATGTACGCCGGGGCAATGACCGAGGCCAGGCCGATGCCGAGCCCGCCCACCAGTCGCCAGAAGATCAGGTCCCAGACGCCGAACGCGAAGCCGGTGCCGGCGGCGCTCACCAGGAACAGGATGGCGCCGAGCTTCATGGCGGGAATGCGGCCGTACTTGTCGGCCACCTTGCCCGCAAGGTAGGCGCCGGCGGCACAGCCCAGGAGGGCGACGGCCACGGCGAAGCCGGTGACGGCCTCGCTCAGGGCGAATTCGCCCTTGATGGCATCTACGGCGCCGTTGACAACGGAGGAATCGAAGCCGAAGAGGAACCCTCCCACTGCTCCCGCGATTGCGAGGCCGATCACCTTGCGGGGAACGCCAGGGCGGCCTTCAGTGCTGGATGTGGACATGGATCTCCCTTGGGCTTTTGACGCGTTGGGTTTTGGCTGTGCGGACATCGTTGACCACGGAACCGGCCCTGTTGGCCGGCGCACACGCGCTAAACAGTGTGCCACTTCACGCTGTGAGGTTCCACTTAGGGAAGGAGGGACGACGACGGCGGGTGCTTCCGCCGTCGTCGTGTCCCGGTCTGACTCCGGCGCGTCAGGCAGCGCAGGCTTTTGCCGGGCCAGGCGCCGTGTTGTCCCGGATTTCCGGGGAAACGAAACGGCAGGCAGTCCAAAAGACTGCCTGCCGTGACGTATTCAACGGACGCGAGGTGGTTAGTGTGCGGCCACCGCTTCCTTCGAAGCAGCCTTCGGGTCCGTCAGCTTTTTGTTCGGCAGCGCGAAGCTGATCAGGAAGGCTATGCCGGTGAGTACTGCGGCGGTGAGCATCACGGCGTCGATCGACTGCGCGAAGCCCTCGGTGATGGGCCGGGTGAGCACGGGATTGGCGGTGTGCAGCCAGCTCGTGTCGTTGAGGGAATCGTTGGTGGCCCCGTTCTGGAAGAACTCGTAGAGCTTGGCGTTGGCGGGGTCGGCGGCCACGGCGGGATCCTTCAGGACCTTCAGGTAGTCGGCGTTCTGCATGGCGTCCTTCATGCCCGTGGCGATGCGGTCCGCGGCCATGCTGAACAGCATGGAGATGAAGACGGCGGTGCCCACTGCGCCGCCCATCGACCGGAAAAACGCGGCGGAGGAGGTGCCCACGCCCATGTCCTTCGGCGGGACGGAAACCTGCATGGCCAGCGTGAGCGGCTGCATGCAGAAGCCCAGGCCCAGTCCGAAGAACACGGCGATGACGCCCGGAACCCAGAGCCCGGTGTCGACGCCCAGCGAGAAGCCCATAACGACGGCGGCTGCGGTCAGCACGGCCGTCCCCATGACGGGGAAGATCCGGTAGGTGCCCGACGCCGAGATGGTCCGCCCGGCGGTGATGGAGCCGGTGAGGATGCCCACGGTGAAGGTGATCATCATCAGGCCGGCCTCGGTGGGGGTGAGGCCCTTGACCAGCTGGAGGTACATCGGGAGCATGGCGATGGCGCCGAACATGCCGATGCCGATGATGAAGTTCAGCAGCGAGGACAGGCCGAACGTCAGGTTCCGGAACAGGCGGAGCGGAATCAGGGCGTAGTCGCCGGCGCGCTTCTCGGCCAGCAGGAACGCGACGATGCCCACGACGCCCAGCCCGATGCAGAGGAGGGAAGCCGCCGAGGTCCAGCCCCAGCTGCGGCCCTGTTCGGCCACCAGGAGCAGCGGAACGATGGCCAGCGTGATGGCGGCCGCACCCCAGTAGTCGATCTTCTGCTTGACGTGCTTGGCAGGCAGGTGCAGGTAGAGGAACACTACGGCCAGCGCGGCGAGTCCGATGGGCAGGTTGATGAAGAACACCCAGCGCCAGCCGTCGAAGCCCAGGATGTTGGCGGACCCGGCGAAGGCGCCGCCCACCACCGGGCCGAGGACGGAGGAGATGCCGAAGACGGACATGAAGTAGCCCTGGAACTTGGCCCGGTCCTTCAGGGCCACAATGTCGCCGATGATGGTCAGCGCGAGGGCCAGCAGGCCGCCGGCGCCCATGCCCTGGATGCCGCGGGCGATGGCCAGCTCGGTCATGGAATGCACCGACCCGGCGTACAGGGAGCCGGCCAGGAAGATCACGATCGCGGCCAGGTAGAGCGGCCGCCGTCCGAAGATGTCGCTGAGCTTGCCGTACAGCGGGGTGCTCACCGTGGAGGTGATGAGGTACGCGGTGGTGGCCCAGGCCTGCAGGGAGAGCCCGTCGAGGTCGTTGGCGATGGTGTAGATCGACGTGGACACGATGGTCTGGTCCAGCGAGGAAAGGAACATGCCGAGCATAAGACCCACCATCACTGTGATGGTCTGACGTTTCGTCAGGACGTCCCCGGCTACGGGCCCGGCGGCGGTTTTGGACATGACTGCTCCATATACAAAGAAAAGGGAATCAAGCGTGATAGTTGCTTTCAGTAACTATCTTACTTTGAGATTTGTTCCCCTGCCCCGCCGAAATGAGGAATTAACTTTTCAGCGCTCCACCAGGATTCCGTCCGGGTCGCACCAGATCATGGCGCCCGGGCGCACCGCGACGCCGTCGATCTCCAGTTCCACATCCGTTTCGCCGGCGCCTTCCTTCGCGCTCTTGCGCGGATTGCTGCCCAGCGCCTTGACGCCGAGCGGCAGGTCGGCCAGGACCTCACGGTCGCGGACTGCCCCGTTGATGACGACGCCGGCCCAGCCGTTGGCGACCGCGCTCGCCGCGATCATGTCCCCCATCAGGGCCGTTCGCAGGGATCCGGCGCCGTCCACCACCAGCACGGCACCCTCGCCCGGAGTTCCCAGGGTGGACTTCACGAGGGCGTTGTCCTCAAGGCACCGGATGGTGCGGACCGGTCCGCTGAAGTGGGAGAGTCCGCCCAGCGACTGGAACTGCAGCGCGATGGAATCGAGTTCCTCGCCCCGTTCGTCGTAGAGGTCTGCCGTGTTGATGCTGCGGCTCGCGATGAGGCCTGCCTTGCCTGCCGTGTCGCGGGTTTCGGGGGTGTCTGCGGGGGAAGCGGTCATTGGTCCTCCTTGGAACTGGCTGTGGACAACCCGCGTGCGGGCTGTGATGCCCACGATAGTCTGATTCGACATCTATCATCAGTTCCTTGGGGAGCCGCAATGAGCCTTTCCGATCTGCCGGGGCACGTCCCGGATCCTTCCGCCGCTGCCGCATCCCCGGGGGGACGTACGACGGCGGCGCTCGCCGAACCGGAGCGCAGGGTCACCGCGCGGTGGGTGACGGGACTTGTGCTGGTCAATGTCGGGATCAACGCCGCCTTCTTTGGCCCCATCAACGTGTTCATCGGCCAGCAGGCGATCAGCATCGACGCGCCCAGCAAGGAAGCCATCCTGTCCCTCGTGACCAGCGCCGGCGCGGCGGTTTCGTTGGTCGCGAACCCGCTCTTCGGGGCCTTGTCCGACCGCACGGTCTCCGGCTTCGGCAGGCGCGCCCCGTGGGTTCTGGCGGGCGCGATCCTGGGCACTGCTGCGCTGCTGGCCATGTCCGGCGCGACGGCCGTGGCACTGATGGTCCTTTTCTGGTGCCTGGTCCAGCTCGGTGCCAACGCAGCCTACGCAGCCATTACGGCGGCGGTCCCGGACCGCGTGCCGGTGCCGCAGCGGGCCACCGTCGGCGGCCTGGCAGCGATGGGCCAGACGGTGGGCATACTTCTCGGCGCCGTTTTCGGTGCCGTCGTCTCAGGAAACTACATGGTGGGGTACTGGCTTTGCGCCGCAGCGCTCCTGCTGTCCATCCTGCCCTACCTGTTTCACCGGAATGATCCCGTGTTGCCGCTTTCCGACCGCCCGCCGTTCCAGTGGAAATCCTTCGCCAGGGGCTTCTGGATCAGCCCTGCCCGGCACCCTGATTTCGCCTGGGCCTGGGTGACCCGCTTCCTGATGAACGTCGGAAACCAGCTGACTATCGTGTACCTTCTGTTCTTCCTCCGGGACATCATCGGGTACGAGGAACCGGCGCTCGGAGTGCTGATCCTCACCGGAATCTACGCGGCAATGGTGATGATTACGGCGGTGCTGGCAGGGCCATGGAGCGACCGGGTGGGCAAACGCAAACCGTTCGTTATCGGGTCTTCGGTCACCATCGCCATGGCGGCACTGATCATGGCCTTCTTCCCGGTCTGGCCGGGTGCCCTGGCCGGGGCCGCAGTTCTGGGCATCGGCTTCGGGGCGTACCTGGCGGTGGACTTCGCGCTGCTGACACAGGTGCTCCCGCAAGCGGCGGACCGGGGCAAGGACATGGGGGTCATCAACGTTGCCAGTTCCCTGCCGCAGGTGTTCGCGCCGGCGATCGCTTTCCTGTCCATCCAGTACTTTGGCGGCTACGTCACGCTGTTTTCCGCGGCCGCAGTGATCGGCCTGCTGGGCGCGGTGTTCGTGGTGAAGATCAAAGGCGTGGCCTGAAGTCAACCGCTCCGCGGCGCCGCAGCGGAGCACACCGTTTTGACTAATAAGCGCCCAGAACGGTGCCGTATAGTGGACTCGAATTGCTGCGGCAGTGCTCTGATGGGGATCGCCTGACCGCTGTACGAAACCCACTCCCGGAACGCTGCTGATGCTTGAACTCAATTCAGATCTTCCCCCCATGGCTGCGCCGCCGACCCTGCCCAGACAGCAGATCCGCTATGCCCGGATCCTGGATGCCGCCGCCGGATTTGCCCGGAAAGGGCTGGATTCCGTGAGCCTGTCCGAGGTCGCGGACAAGGCGAACGTTCCGCTGGGTACCCTTTACCGGTATTTTCCGTCCCCCACTCACCTGATGCTGGGGCTCTACCGGAAGCAGTTGGGCGAACTGCAGGTGGGAAGCTGGCCGGAGTCGGACGGAAGCCGCCTGCACTCCCTGGCGGGGGTGGTGATGGAGATTTTTCACATGCGGCTGATGCAGCCGGCGGTGGAGCAGTGCCTGAGCAAGGGCGTCTACCTGAAGGACAAGGACACCACGGTTCTCCTTCGGGAGATCGACGCCCTTGCCGAGCAGGCCGTGACGGTGGCAAGCGGGGACGCCGCCAAGTCCCGTGTGCTGTTGCTGACGGTCTCCGGCCTGGTGCAGGCAGTCCGCTGCCGCCGGCTATCGCTGTTCGAGGCCGAGGAAGACCTGAAGAAAGCCTGCTCGCTTCTTACCCGGTGCTAGTTCACGAGGGGCCCGCGGGGAGAGCGTTCTCCAGTAGCGACGCGTAACTGGTCTAGACCAATACGAGGCTTTTGGTGGCATATTCCTGTGACGTGGATCACGTAAACCAGTGAATAAACGTTTTATCACAGTGACTGGTCGGCCCAGTGTCCATTCGGCCGCCGCGCGTCTGTTTACCATTGCAGGACCGGAGTGGCTAGCAGCCCGTACCTTGCAGGAGCCTCACCGCGGTCCCGCCATCCCTTGGGCCGCAGAAGTTCCAGCCAGCCCATCTTGAGCCTCCTATGTGCTTGAGCCTCATCTGTGCCGTGCGCCCACGGCTAGCCCCAGGAGACAACGAAGTGTCCACTGAAACCATCACTCCCGCTGACGGCATTTCCGCCGGTTCCGCCTCCGCCGAGCAGTCGACCGTACTGACCGACCAGGAGATCTTCGAGGCCCACCAGGGCGGCAAGCTGTCCATCTCCAGCACGGTCCCGCTGGCCAGCAAGCGCGATCTTTCCATTGCCTACACGCCGGGCGTTGCCCAGGTCAGCCGCGCCATCCACGCCGACCCGGAGCTTGCCAAGACCCTCACCTGGGCCCAGCGCCTGGTGGTTGTGGTCAGCGACGGCACCGCCGTGCTGGGCCTCGGCAACATCGGCGCCAGCGCGTCCCTGCCTGTTATGGAAGGCAAGTCCGCGCTGTTCAAGTCCTTCGGCGACCTGGACTCCATCCCGCTGGTCCTCAACACCACCGACGTGGACGAAATCGTGGAAACCCTGGTCCGCCTGCGCCCCTCCTTCGGTGCCGTGAACCTTGAGGACATCTCCGCCCCGCGCTGCTTCGAGCTCGAGGAAAAGCTCATCGAAGCCTTGGACTGCCCGGTGATGCACGACGACCAGCACGGCACCGCCGTCGTGGTCCTCGCCGCGCTGACCGGCGCCGCAAAGGTGGCCGGCCGCGAACTTGAAGGACTCCGCGTCGTGGTTTCCGGTGCGGGTGCCGCAGGCATCGCCGTCGCCGAAATCCTGCTGACCGCCGGTATCCGGGACGTCGTCCTGCTGGATTCGCGCGGCGTCATCAACAAGGACCGTGCGGACATCGCCGCCGACCCCGCCAGCAAGAAGGCCCAGATGGCGCAGCGCAGCAACCCGCGCGGCATCACGGGCGGCCCGGGCGAGGCCCTGCTCGGCGCCGACGTGTTCATCGGTGTCTCCTCCTCGCAGCTCGCCGAGGAGCACCTGAAGCTCATGAACCACAGCTCCATCGTGTTCGCGCTGTCCAACCCGGACCCCGAAGTCCTGCCCGAGGTCGCCTCCCGCTACGCCGCCGTGGTGGCCACCGGGCGCAGCGACTTCCCCAACCAGATCAACAATGTGCTGGCCTTCCCGGGAATCTTCCGGGGCGCGCTGGATGCCGGTGCCCGTCGGATCACTCCCGCCATGAAGCTCGCCGCGGCACGCGCCATCGCTGCGTTGGCCGAGCCTGAGCTGTCCGCCGACTACATCGTGCCCAGCCCGCTGGATCCGCGCGTCGCCCCGGCCGTTTCCGCCGCTGTCGCCGCAGCGGTCGAAGCCGAGTAACCGCGGAGCACACTCCGCCAGGAAGTTCGACGGCGGTGCCTCCCGTGCTGGGGAGGCGCCGCCGTCGTCGTATGTGATAGCGCCTAGCCCGGGCAGCCCCCGGAGGCAACCCATGCCGGGAACCCTCGCCGGGCAACCCTAGACTTGGGGCATGAACCCCGAGATCCTTGTGACTGTCCTCTGCGGCCTTGCCATCGTGGTGGGTGTAGCCGGCACCGTTATCCCCGTGCTGCCGGGCAGCATCCTCATCGGACTGAGCCTGCTCGCCTGGGCCATCTGGGGCGGCGCCGGAACGGCCGGCTGGGTGGTCTTCGGAATCGGACTGGTGTTCGTGCTGGCGGGAATGGCGGCCAGCGCCGTCCTGACGGGACGCAAACTCAGGGAACACCGCATCCCCAGCCGCAGCGTGGTGGCGGGTCTCGTTTTTGGGGTGGTGGGCATGTTCCTCATCCCGGTAGTGGGCCTCTTTGTAGGGTTCGCCGCCGGTTTGCTGCTCAGCGAATCCCACCGCACCCGCGATTTCCGCACCGCCATGACAACCAGCTGGGCCGCCCTGAAAGCTACCGGGCTGGGCATGCTGGTGGAGTTCGGCCTGGCCTGCTTGGCCGCGAGCACCTGGGTGATCGGTGTCTGGGTGGCCGCAGCCAGCTAGCTGCGCGGAGGCCCTCCCAGCAGCCGCCAAGCGTGCACCACTAGCATGGAAGAATGAGCGCCGGACAGACCTCAGGACCGATCTATCGCGACCAGCGCGACCTCACCCCGTTCGGCGACGCGCTGGTCCGCACGCCGGTGCGTGACATCGCAGACGGAGTGGGCGGGATCCTGCACAGCGCCCTGGGCGGCCGCAATGCTGCGCTGCTCAGCGTGGATGGCCCCGTCCCCCGCATGAAGCGGCTCCCCGGGAAGGCCGCCAAAACTGTATACGAGGCGATCTTCCACAACGCCGATCCCAACCGGCTGATCGCCGCCGGCCGGGCCTATCCCGGCTGGGCCGGGCTTTGCTACGTCATGGCCGGGCTCCTCGCCTACAAACAGGGCGGCTACCTGCGCGCCTCCGAGCTCCTGCAGCGGGGCCTCACTACCAGGAACGACGACGACGCCAACCAGTTCGCGTCGGGCTACCTGACCCGCGTGGTCACCCGGGTTGAAGTCGCCGAACGCATCGAGGTTCCGGTGCTCTTCAGTGAAGAGGCCGTGTTCCTGGCGCTGTCGCACTCGCTTCGGGAAACGGGCCACCTTGAGACGGCGCTGCAAACCGTGGCGTCGCTTCCGCCGTCGCTGCCTGCGGCCCTGGCGCGCTGCTCGCTGGCCCATGCGCTGGGACGCGACAAGGAGGTGGCGGTGTGGACGGAAGGGCTCCTCAACTCCGATGACCTCTCTGCCGCGCTGCTCCTGGTGCGCGCCCGTTCACTCCGGCGGCTTGGGGCCAGCGCCGCTGCCCAGGCGGCCCTCAAGGAAGTCCTGCGGCGCCGCAAGACCCATCTGGCGCTGCGGAACGACGCCATGACCGACCGCGCCCTCCTGCTGCTGGACAACGGCCGCAAGTCACTCAATCCGCGGGACTGGCTGCGGGGCCGGCCGGCCGAACTCGAGACCTTCGAAGTCATCCGCAAGGACGTCGAGGAGCGCAGGCTCTGGGAACAGGAATGGAAGCAGTTGGACCGGGAATAGAGCTCCTCGTCCGGGTCCGGCAGGCCCGGCGCCGGAGGCCCTTGTGGGCAATGGCAGGCCGCGGTACAACGGACCAATGAGCGATGCAATCAGGCAGTGGATGGAAAAGTACATCACGGCGTGGACCACCAACAAGCCGGACGATATCCGCGCCCTCTTCACCGAGGACGCCGTCTACGCCACCCGGCCCTACGATCCGAACGCGTGGCGCGGGCATGAACAGATCGTGGAACACTGGCTGACCGAGGCTGACGAGCCGGAGGAGTGGACCTTCGAATGGTCGCCGCTCGGCTCGGACGGTGACCTGCATTTCGTTCAAGGCCGCACAAACTACCTGGGTGACCGTCCCAGCTACGAGAACCTGTGGGTGGTCCGGCTCGGCCCGGACGGACGCGCTTCCGCCTTCACCGAGTGGTTCATGGAACGAAAGGTCTGAGGGCGCCGGCCGGTGCTATTGCTACTGCCAGGCGATCCCGGCCACCACCGGAATGAGCTGCTCGGACAGCAGGACGGTGCCCAGCGCCACCATGATGATCCCGCTGGCAAGGGTCACCCGCCGGGCAGCCCCGGGCCGTGAGTGCAGCAGCTTCCTGGAGAGCAGGGCAACGCACGTGTACACCACACCGGCCAGCAGGACGAAGGTCAGGCCCAGCAGCCCGGACTGCACCGGTACCGGCAAAGACGCTTCCGGGCTGACAAACTGGGGAACCAGCGCCACGAAGAACAGCAGCCCCTTGGGGTTGATCCCGCTGGTGCCGACGCCCTGCAGGAAGGTGCGGAACTGGTTGGATTCCGTTTGTTTGGAGTCGCCCGCGGCGGCCGCTCCGGGGCCGAAACTGGCGCCGCGCCACGACCGGATGGTGCCGAAGCCCAGCCACAGCAGGTAGGCCGCCCCCGCCACGGTCAGCCAGCCAAGTACGCCGGGCGCACCGGCCAGCAAGGCGGCAAGTCCCGCCACCATGAGCACCGTGTGCAGGACGTAGCCGCTGCACAGTCCGGCCACGGCGGGGACAAAACTGCGCTGTTTCAGGCCCGCCGCAATGGAGTAGGCCCAGTCCACTCCGGGGGTGCAGGCCAGGGCGCCGGCAACCACCAGGAAAGCGAGGAATAACTGGGAATTCACGGGCGGCCTCCTACGGTGTGCTGATAGGAGAAACTCTAGGCAATTAGCCGCAACAAGTGTTCCCTGATTTACTCAGGAAATGCCGCCGGTGGGTAAGATAATTGCGTGATTGACCACATTGACAGAAATATCTTGCGCCACCTGAAAACGGATGGCCGGATGACTGCCACCGCCCTTGCGGCAAAGGTGGGATTGACGGTCGCGCCGTGCCACCGGCGGCTGCGGGACCTGGAGTCATCAGGGGTGATCCGCGGCTACCGCGCGGACATCGACCCGGCCGCCGTCGGGCTCGGCTTTGAGGCCATCGTTTTTGTGACGCTGCGGCAGGTGGACCGGCCCACCATGGAGATCTTCGAGAACCGCGTGGCGGACAATCCCAACATCGTGGAGGCGCAGCGGCTGTTCGGCTCGCCGGACTACCTCCTGAAGGTCATCGCCGAGGACCTGCCCGCATACCAGCGCTTCTACGACTCCGAGCTCACGTCGCTGCCCGGCGTCGAGCGACTCACATCAACCCTGGTGATGAAGAACCTGAAATCGAACGCCGGTCCGCCGGTTTAGGCTGGGTCCTGCCGTCTAGCTGCAGCCGGCCAGTCAGGCTGCCGGGCTGACGTGGACGATGATCACCTGGGTGTCCTTGGCGCCGTCGTACCGGAGGTCGTAGTTGACCTCCAGCCCGGTGGACGTCCCCGGAGTGATGGAAAAATCGCTCTTCCCTTCAGGGTCCTTCTCAGTCGATGAAATCCACCGCTCAGCGGAGCCGCCGTCGATTCCGTAGCGCTGTACGCCGTCGCGGATCAGGCCGAAGTACTCAGCCGCCGAATCGGCGGTGAGGAAGTAGGTCACTTCACTGAAGTCGGGGCTCTGGTCCGTGGTGTTGAACCGGATCCGATCCGTTTCGCCCGCGATCTCGCCATTGGGCGCCACAATCGTCAGCGCGATCTTGCCCGAGTTGCGGGTGTTGATTTCCGGACCGTAGCTGTCCTCGGTAACCCGCACGTCAGCCTTTTTCAACGAACCCGAACTCATGTCCAGCCGCGCGGTTTTGGTGGCGCGGATCTGGTCCACTCCGGCGGCGTCGAGGGTGGAAAATTCGGAGGTGCTCACGGTGCTCCCTGCAGAAGATGATGCGGCGGACGTCGGTTCGGTGGCGTTGGGGCTGCTGATCTGGCAGCCGGTGAGGGCAAGGCTTCCGGCCAGGCCCAACACGGGCAGGACGCGGCGGACGACGGCGGCCTGCCGCCTAAGGCGCGGGCGGACAGACGGAAGCGCGGGAATCACTGGTGCACCTCGGCGTCGAAGCCGGAGACAAAGCGGTCCATGATGCCCGGAATATTGTTGGTGGGACGGTACTGGTCCACCCGGTCGTTGAAATCCGAGCCGATGATCTGCCGGGCCCCCGCCGGGTCAGTGGCCAGCAGGTTTTGGTAGGCCGGCAGGGTGTCCTGCTTGATGAGCTCCCAGCGCTGATCGGCATTGGCGATGTTCCCATCGGGGAAGCCGGTGGTGAAGTCCGTGCGGAACTGCGTGGGGTTGTCCCAGTTGGTGAAAGGCACGTTTTCCGGCCCCGGACTTTCCACGCTGAACTTGTACGGGAACACCTCGGGGTAACTCCTGGCGCCGGGGATGGACGGTTCACCGGCCAGTGTCACCATGTAGGTCACGGCCTCCCCGCCCGGGTGGCTGCGCATGGTGTCGTAGTCGTCTGCAATGATTTCGTTCTGCTCCCGGTTCAGGAGCGTGGTGTTGCCTGCCTGCACCTGCGCAGGGTCGCCGGAATCGACCTGGGCCCAGGCGCGTGCCGTCGGGTGGTCGATCGCACCGGAGTCGCGGAGGCGGTTGATCTCGTCCAGGCCACCGTCCATGTAGGCCTGGTGCTGCCGGGCCTGGTCCAGGAAGATCTCCTTGTTCATGTCCAGCATGCTGGTCTCGTAGAACTTGATCTCCTGGTCGGTCATGCCGGCCAGTTGTTCGATCTGGTCCAGCATCGGCAGCGGAATGTCCGACGCCGGGTTGTCGGCGATCTGCTGTGCGAGGTCCCGCATCACGGCCATGTCCTTGAATCCGCCGGCGAACGACGGGCCGATCATGTTGGCCATCCCGGCCCACTGCAGGTCCGGGTTGGACAGGTAGGCCTGCCCGTAGAAGTCGTAGACCTTCTTGATGGTCTCCCAGTTGTACTCCGTGCCCTTGGACGTATCCCAGTCAGCGGGATCGATTCCCATGTCCCGCATGGCCTGCTGGTTCCAGTAGTCGGTGAGGAACGCCGAATATTCCGGCGAAGTCTTCTCGATCAGTCCCGCGTCGGCGGCAGCGTCCAGGGCGGACTTTGCGGTGTCCGGGTGGGCCAGCGCCCACTGCTTGAATTCATCGCTTTTCAGGTAGTCCTGGCGTTCCGCCGGCGTCATGCCGTTGAGCTTGTCCGTCAGTTCCTGCGCGGCGCGGTCCGCCGGCGGGTTGCCGCCGCCGGAGCCGCCGTTGCCGCCGCCCGCTGAACCGGTGCTGGCCTGCTCCTGCTGGTCGGCGTTCCGCTGCAGGGCTTTGGAAGCGTTCTGGATCCCCGCGGCAGCTTCCCGGAGCGCCTTCGTATGGGCTCCCTTCCAATCGCTGCGGAAGCGGTCGCCGTCGTTGCCCTTCCACGGGCTGGAGGCGATGGAGCTGCCCAACTGTTGGCCCAGCTGGTCCAGCCGGCTGGCACCTTTCGCCAAGTCTTTCGCGAGCTGACGTAGCTGTGCGACGTCCGCACCGTAGAAGTTCCCCGCCACATTTCCCCCTGTTGAAGTCCACGCCAGCCTAATGCCTCGTGCTGGAGGCGGCGATGGGGAGAAGTCCCCTGGAGCGGGTACTCCGCAGCGCGGGGTCAGGCGTCCAGCAGTCCGGTGGTTCGGTACGGGATGACTTCGCGCAGGAACATGCTGGTGGATGTGCGGACGATGCCGGGGCAGAGGCGGATCTCCTCGGACACGCGGTAGAGGTCGTCCGGGCTCTTGGCCACCACGCGGATGAGGAGGTCGGTGTCGCCGGCCGGGGCATGGCATTCCAGGACTTCGGGGATCTTGCGCAGTGCGGCGATGGCTTCGTTCAGGTGGCTCTGGTCCAGTTCAGCGCTCACTGCCGCGGCCACGCCGCGGCCCAGGGCCGAGGGCAGTACGCGGCTGCTGTTGGGGCGGAGGGCGCCCGACGCCGTCATGCGCTCCAGGCGCGACTGCACAGTTCCGCGCGCCAGGCCCAGCTTCTGCGCCAGCACCATGATGGGCATGCGGGGGTCGTCGTCCAGTGCGGCTAGAATCCGCCGGTCCGTCGGATCCAGTTCCTGCAATCTGATCACTTCCTGCCTGATGGCGCGCTGACGACTGATCAGTCTGACCAGTGAAGCGCATGCTCGTTGCGCCTACTGTAGGTCTTCTGCTGAAATGATGGCAACAAAGGGACGCAGGCTACCGCCGGATCCCGCAGGCTACAGGACCCCCGGTACACCACCCGGTCCCTGGAACAGGTTTCCCGCAAGGAGGCCGCCGCTGATTGACACTTGTTCACGCATCGTCTTTCCGCAAACACGGCAAGAGCCCCTGAGCTCCCGACGTCGGATCCCCGAAGTCATCGGTAGCTGAGGGGCTCTTGTGTTGTTTGCACGTGTGTTGTCCGGGGCGCCACTAACCTCCATGGTCAAAACGCCTAGGCTGGTGCCATGACTTCAGCCGGCCGCTTTGCCCCGAGCCCTTCCGGCGAACTCCATGTCGGAAACCTCAGGACGGCGATCCTCGCGTGGCTGTTTGCCCGCTCCACCGGCCGGCGGTTCCTGATGCGCGTGGAGGACCTGGACCGCGCCCGAGCGGGTGCTGAGGCGGAGCAGCTCCGCGATCTGGCAGCCATTGGCGTGACCTGGGACGGCGGCGTCGTGCGCCAGACCGAACGCGGGCCGCTGTATGCGGAGGCGATCCGTGGACTGGCTGGCGCAGGGCTGACGTATGAATGTTTCTGCACCCGGCGTGAAATCCAGGAGGCGCCGTCCGCGCCGCACGCCCCGCAGGGCGCCTACCCGGGGACGTGCCGGAACCTTGACCCGGCCGAACGGGAGTTCAAAAGGACCATCCGGCCCGCCGCCATCCGGCTGCGTTCGGCTGTCACCGACTGGACGGTGGAGGACCGGCTGCACGGAACCTACACGGGCGTGGTGGACGACTTTGTGCTCCGCCGCAATGACGGGGTGACTGCCTACAACCTGGCGGTGGTGGTGGACGACGCCGCGCAGGGTATTGACCAGGTGGTCCGCGGGGACGATCTGCTGCCGTCCACGCCCCGGCAGGCATACCTGGCTTCGCTGTTGAATATTCCCGTCCCGGAATATGTTCACGTGCCGCTGGTAGTGAATGCCGACGGCGCCCGGCTGGCCAAGCGCGACGGAGCCGTAACGCTGGCCGACCTGGCCGACGCCGGACTGGACGCCAGCCGGGTTCGGGACATCCTTCTCGAATCGCTCGGGCTCCCGCCGGGACCGCTGCCGCGGGTCCTGCAATCCTTTGATCCGTCGGCGCTGCCGCGGGAGCCGTGGGTGTGGCCCGGTGTTCCGGGCACGGGCATGGGCAAAGCCACAGGTGCCTAGGCGCGTAGGCTGGAGCCATGCCAGACACAGGAACCACGGACGCAAGCGTCCCCCAGCCACGATTCACTGTTGAGACGGCGAAGGTCCTCGCCGAAGTGGCGCACAACCGTCAGAAGGACAAGCTCAAGCGGCCGTACCGCGAACATGTCCTCGCCGTCGGGGATGCCCTGGCGGATTTCGACGACGACATCCGGATTGCCGGCTACCTGCACGATATTGCTGAGGACACCCCGATCACCCGGCAGGCACTGCTGGATATGGGCGTCTCCGAGCGCGCGGTGGGCATCATCGAGCGTGTCACCAAGCGGCTGCACGACAACCCGGACGATTACCAGGCCGGCATCCGGTTCATTGCCGAGGATCACGACGCCACGCTGGTCAAGATCGCGGACAACGCGCACAACTCACTGCCGGAGCGCGTCAAGGCCCTGGCTGAAAAGTGGCCGGACAAGCCGCCGGTGACCCGCTACGACGAAGCCAGGCCGGTGCTCTACGACGCCGTCCCCGTCGAAGAAGTCCGCAAGATCCTGGCGCGGGTGAACCCCTGGCTGCTCGAGGAACTGGACGACCGCCTGGACGAGGCGGACGATACCGACTACGAGAACCTCTCCTACGAGTCCTAGCGGATGCCCTCCCACAGCTCGCGCTCCCAGGCCCGGGG
The DNA here is from genome assembly GCF_059423525.1 of Arthrobacter sp. GW460-12-1-14-TSB2. Lineage (NCBI taxonomy): Bacteria > Bacillati > Actinomycetota > Actinomycetes > Micrococcales > Micrococcaceae > Arthrobacter > Arthrobacter sp. GW460-12-1-14-TSB2. The sequence continues at coordinate 9,188 of NZ_JBWKYC010000012.1, read as the reverse complement.
GTCGTACACCACGCGGGAATCGGTATTGAAGAGCATGGTGGTCCTGCGCTCGAGGTCGTAGCCCGGCCAGCCGGGATCGCCGGTGGCGGCGAACGAAACCCAGGCGGCGTGCATGGCATCAGCCAGTTCCTGCGGCGGTTCTGCCCCGAGCAACGGTCCGAACAACCTCGAGTGCGTGTCCAGGGTGTCGAAGACGAACGGCACTTCCACGGCATGGACTGCGCCGAGGCCGGGCGCTGGCCAGGCGAACTCGTACATGAAAGTACGCGCTGAAGTCGCCGACGTCACGTGGGCATCGGCCAGGCTGAGTGCCGGAATCCGCACCCACCAGTCCGTTTCCACAGCGGCGAGCACGTCGCCGGGAGCACTGTCCGGATAGTGCGAGCGGTACTCGCGGTATGCCGTCTCGGCGGGAAGCCCGTATGCCGCAATGGGCGGGAAGCCGTCCACGCTCCTCGATTCCACCAGGTCCTGCTCCGTGACCTTCGCGATGACACCGGTGATGGCGAGGAACAGCTTCCAGTCCTCGGTATTGGTGCCGACCACGACGTCCACCGTGGACCCGGCGCCGGCAGCGATCCGTTCGATGGGGCTGCGGGGGATGACGTCGCCGTCGATTGTCGGCTGCCAGAGCATCGAGCCGGAGACCACCTGTTGTCCCCAGCGCGCGGGGTCCGGGCCGGCAAAGAGATCCGCCTTCAACTCCGCCTGTGCCGCGAGGAACCGCTGAGCGGGTACCGCTGCCATCGCCTCCCGGGTCGGCGGAACCCCCAGCTTCTCGGCAAGGTACCCGCCGATTCTCTGGGCGGTCTCGGTGGGGATCGCATGGTGGGCTGCGCCGCTCTGCAGGATGGCCCGCCGGAACAGGCCCTCGGCGCGCGGCATCGAGAGAAGGACGCCGATGCTCATGGCACCCGCTGACTGGCCAAAGACAGTGACGTTGCCGGGATCACCCCCGAAAGCTGCGATGTTCCCGCGGACCCACTCCAGGGCAGCGACCTGGTCGAGGAGACCGACGTTGGCCTGCCCGTCACCAAGGTCCAGGAAACCGTCCGCGCCCACCCGCCAGTTGATCACCACACATACGACGCCGTCCCGGGCGAAGTTCCGGCCGTCGTAGGCCGCGGTCGAGCCGATTTCGAACGCGCCGCCCTGGATCCACACCATCACCGGCAGGCCGGCGCTGCCCGGGTCCGGTGTCCAGACGTTGAGGTTCAGGCAATCCTCGCCGGCCAGCTCAGTGTCCCATTCCGTGCCGGCACTTTCCGGGGGAGACAGCTGGAAGGGAGCTGCGCCGTAGTGGGTGGCGTCGCGGACTTCTGTCCAGGGCTGGACGGGCCGCGGCGGACGGAGCCGGTTCGCTCCGGACGCGGGCGCGGCGTACGGAATGCCCAGGAAACGGTGCACGCCGTCCTCGACGCTGCCGCGCAGCTGGCCATGTGTGGTCGTGACGACAGTGTTCATGCTAGCCACCTTCACGGGCGGGGGCTTCCCGCCCCAGTGTCACTCTGGCAGCAGCGGCGGTGCAGTTGAAGGGCCGAAGGTCACTCCTTGGGGGTGGAGCCTGTCGAGACCGCCCGTTCCATCTGCTCCAGCGCTGCGTTCATCCTGTGGGTGCCGCGCTTCTCGTCAATGACAATCGAAACGCCCAGCGCCAGCACGATCACCAGCAGGCAGACGGGCACCGAGACCCCGGCGGCGGCGAGCCCCACGCTGCCGGCCAGCGCCGCGAGGACGCCCGCGGCCACGGCAATGACGGTGCGGTCCACGCAGATCATCACGCTGAACATCGCCGTAAGCGAGGCCTTGAAAATGGCCACGGGCACGGCGATGCTGGCCACGGCCAAGGCGGCGCCGATGTGTGCCTCGTGGTCGATGTAATAGGCCGCCACGTGCAGGCCTGCGCCTGTTGCCGCGATGGCCGCGAAGATGGGGATATGCCCGTAGCCGAAGAAGAAGGAGCGGTGCCGCTGGAGGTGCAGGGCCCGGCCGGCGGGCAGGATGAAGTAGATCCACCACATACCGAACGCCAGTGCCGTTCCGCCGAAGCCCACCAGAGCCGCGTCCGCGCTCCAGCCGTGATTGGACACGATGGCGCGGAGCGTTTCGATCGCGCCGATCAGGCATTCGCCGAGGGCAATGATGGCCAGCAGGCCGTAGCGCTCGGCAATGTGGTGCGCGTGCCACGGCGTCCGCATGGAGCGCTCGGCCACGTACGGCGTCGCCATTTCCAGCACGTACAGGGGCACGGTCATCAGAATGGTGGTGAGCAGGTCCGCCTGGATGATCAGCACCGCGATCCAGCCGAGCTGCACCACCCCAAGGTAGGTTGCGTAGCGCAGGCAGGTCTGGCGGCGGGCCGGGTCCTGCCGCGCCGCACGCAGCCACTGGAACACCAGGGCCAGGCGCATGATCACGTAGCCGCCCACGATCACGGCGTTGTCCACATGGGTGCCTTCCACCAGCGAGTGGAAGAGGGGTTCGATGCCCATGGTCAGAATCAGCACGCCAAGCAGCTGGATCATGGTGACCACCCGGAAGACCCAGTCGTCGGTGTCGTACGCGCTGGCGAACCAGGTGAAGTTGATCCACGCCCAGATCACGGCAAACATCGTGAAGGAGAACCCCAGCAGCCCTGCACCGAAGTGGGCCTCGGCAATCTCGTGGGCGAACTGGCTTCCGGCCACTCCGAACGCAATGACAAAGGTGAGGTCGAAAAACAGCTCCAGCGGGGTGGCTGCCCGGTGCTGCTCATGCGGGTCGCGGCCGCCCATGCGGGCCATGGCATGCCGGAGGGGATTGTTGGACATGGCTCAAAGAGTACCGGCGGGAACGGCAGCGGCTCCAGACCGCCCGGTCCGCGTCCGCAGCATCAAGCCGATGTACACGAGGTCGAAGACGCTGCAGAGGGCGCCGACGCCCAGAATCAGGGGCGAATAGGTGTACCAGCCGAACACGATAGTGGGCGCCAGTGTTCCGATCCATTTGGCGACGGCGATGAGCAGGGACTGGCCCCTGGCGCCGCCGCGGGCGACGAACATGGCGATGAACAACCCGGACATCAGCAGGTTCTGCAGGAACGCCGAGTAGCGCGGAGCCGCGTCCCAGCCGAACTCCGCGACAAACAGCAGCTGCACGGCAAGGGCGGTGACCCCCAGGAGCAGGGCCCAGGCCAGGAAGAGTTTCCGCGTCACCCACGCTGGGAGCTCGGCCCGGCCGAACCTGAAGAACGTGTACAGGATGGCAACGTCCGCCAGCGCCCACACGATATTGAACACACCCTGGACGGACAGCGCGGTTGCCACGGAACGCGAGGCATAAATGGCTTCCCACGCGAAGTTCAATGCCAAGGCTGCCGCCGGGATCGAATAACTCCGGTCCCGGAATCCGATCCGGATTGCCTCGACGTACACCGCCGTCCAGGCGATGCCGCTGACAACCGTGAGGAACAGAATCAAGCCGGCTGTTACACCCGGCCCAGCGAGTCGATGTCCTCAAGGAAGTCCTGGTGGACCTCCTTGCTCACCGTGGTCCGGGTGTCCGCAATCGCGTCGAGATAGTCCTGCGTGGCGGGACCCTTTCGGACCGCCTCGCGGACTGACGCGGTGCCCCCGGATGCCAGCCCGCCGTCGTCGTACACTGCCTTTTCCAGGGCACGCTGGGAGGCGCTCCGGGCGGCGTACTCAATGTCCGCGGGGGAGAAGCCCTCGGTGCGGTCCACCAGCAGCTCCACGTCCACGTCGTCCACCACGGCAGCTGGAATGAACCGCTGCCACATGGCCTCCCGGGCCTGGCGGTCGGGCAGGCCGATGGGGATCACGTAGTCGAACCGGCCGTGGCGCAGGAAGGCAGTGTCCAGGGCGCGGATGAAGTTGGTGGCGCAGACCAGCAGGCGGCCGGGCTGCTCGCGGAAGGCCGGGATGATTTTCAGGAGCTCGTTGGTGACGCCTTGGAGCGGCGACGGCGGCTCGCCAGAGCGCTGGGACGCAATCTCCTCCACCTCGTCTATGAATACAACGGCATGTTCCAGCTCGGCGATCTCCAGGAAGGTTTCCCTGAGGGCTCCGGCCAGGCCCTTGGGGTCGGCCGCGAGCCGGGAGGGGAATACTTCCACGAAGGGCCATTCGAGCCGGGACGCGATGGCCTTCGCGAACGTTGTCTTGCCGGTGCCGGGAGGGCCGAAGAGGACGACGGCGCGGGGCGGCACCACGCCGAATTCGTCCGCCAGGTCCGCCTCGGCAAGGGGGAGCACCAGACGGCGTTCCAGCAGTTCCTTTTCGTTGCGCATGCCGGCCACGTTCTCCCAGAGGTCGCGGGCCAGGATGCGGCCGCCAAGGAGGCCCAGGGGTTCGAGCTCCTGGCGCTGGACCGGGATGGTCCGTTCGAAGTAGCGCAGGTTTTTCTTGAGCACGAAGCCCCGGCCGAGGAAGGCCTCCACCCGGGTTTCGGACTCCGGCATCAGCGCGGACAGCTTGTTCAGCCCGTGCGGGGCCATCCGGTTTTCGACGGCGGCCAGCAGCGAGGTGCCGATCCCGCGTCCGCGGTATTCGGGGAGTGTGGCCAGGAAAACGATCCAGCCCTGGTCGTGCGCGGCGCGACCGACGGCGGCGCCCACCACCATATCGCCCTGCACCGCCACCACGGCGTGGTCCTTTTCGCAGGAGGCCAGGACTTCGGAGAGCGCGTAGACGGGCTCCACGTTGGTGGCCTTGAGCGATTCCCAGAGGTGCAGGATGCCGTCAAGGTCGGCCGAATGGAAATCCCTGATCCGCCAGGTGGTCATGAGCGTTTCTCCTGTGGTGGTTCGTCGTTGAGCCAGCGTGAACTTCTCAGCTGAGCATATGCGAACCGGCGCTCCGCAGGGTTGCGGCGGCGTTGCATTACGCCGCCGCAACCCGGCTACCGCACCTATCCGCCGCTCCTACAGCGCTCACAGACACTTGCGGCCCGTCGCCGACTCCGCCGCTACTGAGCCGCGGTGGCCAGCAGCTCCTTCATTTCCTTGATTTCGGACTCCTGGGCGGTAACGATTCCTTGGGCGAGCTTCACGGCGTCGCTGTTCTGCCCGTCGGCTATTTCGGCCTTTGCCATCTGCACGGCGCCCTCGTGGTGCGCAATCATCTGGGTGAGGAACAGCTTGTCAGCTTCCTTGCCCTGTGCGGCGTCGAGTGCCTTGAGGTCGTCGTCGCTCATCATGCCGGACATACTGTGGCCTGCTTCGCCGTGCCCGGCCATGGCGGTGGGTTCGTTCCAGCCCTTGAGCCAGCCGTTCATCTGGTCGATTTCCGGGCCCTGTGCGGCCTTTATTTTGGTGGCCAGCTCCGTGACGGCCGGGTTGACGCCCTGCTTGCCGAGCATCATGGCGCTCATTTCCACGGCCTGTGCGTGGTGCGGAATCATGGACTGGGTGAATAGCGTGTCCGCGGAGTTGTGGCCCATGGAGTCAGGGCTGCCGGCTGGCGCGGAACTGGAGCTCATGGCCCCGTGGTCCGCGGGCATCGTTGAGGAGCCGGTGGTGGCATTCGAGCCGCAACCGGCGAGTGTGATGACCGCGGCCAGGGCAGCGGCTGAAAGAGTGATTGGCTTCTTCATGTAAATGGTGTCCTTCGGGAATCCGGCATGGGTGCCGGGAGGGGCGGCTGCCTGGCTTCGGTGCGCGGGGGTTCAACGCGGGGAACAGGCATCCAGCGGGCAGGTGGAAGCACCGGAAGCGTCACGGTGCAGCTCCCGGTTTACGTCCGGCTAATCGAGAGTTCGCCGGGCGTTGGACTGTCGGGCAGGTGTGTGTACGCGTGCAGCACCCGGCCGGTGTCCACGGAGGGTTCCGGACCGGTGAAAGATGTGGTGCCGGGGGGCGGCGCTGACAGGACCGCGGTGGCCGGTGCGGGAATGCAGCTTGCGTGCGGGGCAGCCCTGTCACCGGTTTCGCCGGTGGAGACGCATGACGGCGGCGGCTCCGGTGCGCTGCTGCCCATGGGCCGGGCGGACGCCGGATCCAAGGCTGCGGCGTGAACTGTGCCGTCCGCCATGGCATCGGGCGCCACATGCGCCGTTGCACTCGGTGCCGCGGCGTGGGTTGCGTGGGCGCCGGCGGGAGAGGCTGCCAGGGCGCCCGGGCCGTGCTGGGTGTGCGCGGACGCTATGACGTGCATGCCGATGAATCCGGCCAGGATTGCGAGGACGCCAAGAATCAGGGCGGCCCGAAGCCGACGACTCACAGGGAGGGACAGGGAACCGGCAAATTGAGGCACAGCGTTCTCCCTTCCCTTGGTACCGCGTGCAGTGCGGCTGTAGTGTCCGCACCGTTCAACGAAGGGTGCGGCCCTTAGATTCCCAGCGTACCCATTGTGTTCCGCAGCGTGTCTGCCGAATGCTGCAGAGCCGCCAGTTCGCCGTCGTCCATGGGCGTGTGAAGCACGCGGTGCACGCCGCCGCGCCCCACGATGCTGGGAAGGGACAACGCCACGCCGGAGATTCCGTAGGGGCCGTCCAGGACGGTGGAAACGGGCAGCACGGCGTTCTCGTCCCGGAGCAGGGCTTCCACGATGCGCGCACCGGAGAGACCGATCGCGTAGTTGGTGGCCCCCTTGCCGGCGATGACCTTGTAGGCCGCCTGCGTCACTTCGCGGGCTGTCTCGGTGAGGTAATCCGCGGTGAAGACCCGTTCGCCGTCCACTTCCCAGTCCCGGATGGGGACCGGGCCGATCGTGGCGCCGGACCACACCGGGAACTCCGTGTCGCCGTGCTCGCCCACCATGCTGGCGTGGACACTGGCCACGGAGACGCCGGCACGGCGGGCCAGCAGCCAGCGCAGCCGCGACGTATCCAGCACGGTGCCGGAGGAGAAGACACGTTCCGGCGGCAGCCCCGAGATCTGTTGCGCCGCCACGGTGAGAACGTCGCAGGGGTTGGTGACCAGGACATAGACCGCGTCCGGGGCATGCTGGAGCAGTTGCGGCATGAGCTGTTCGAGGATGCGGACGTTCGTTCCGGCCAGGTCCAGGCGCGTCTGGCCCGGCGCCTGTTTGGCGCCGGCCGTGATCACCACGACGTCGGCGCCTTCAGTCACGGCGATGTCTCCGCCGCCGGTGACGGTGGCGGCCGCCGCGGCGAACTGCGTGCCGTGGGCGAGGTCCAGGACCTCCGCCTCCGCTTTGAGGGCATTGACATCGAATAGGGCGATATTGCTGGCCGAACCCCGGATCAAGGCAGCGTACGCCAGTGAGGTGCCGACGCTTCCGGCTCCCACCACCGCAAGTTTGGATCCTGACATGAGCTACCTCTTCCCCGGTCCCGGATTGCCAGGACCCGCGCTGGTGGTGGAACTGCACGCAATGGCTTCATGCTACCGAGTCAGGTGCAGCCCCACACCAAAGCGCGAACGGACACTTAAGCCCCCACACCAAAGCGCGAACGGACACTTGCGGCCCCACACCAAAGCGCGAACGGACACTTGCGGCCCGTCAAGCCGAGGATTTTAGGGCCGCAAGTGTCCGTTCGCGCTATTGAAACGCTTCGCCGGTGGAACGCGTGGCTAGCGGAATGTGTTTAGCTCTTGTTCTTCGCCCCCGGGCCCGGGCGGTTGGCGACCAGCGGGTACGGGCCGGTGAAGCCGTCGCGGACTGCGGCGAGCTCGAGGACACGGTCCCGGCAGAGACGCCAGCCCAGCATCAGCGCCGGAATCACGATCACCAATGAGGCGATGGTCCAGGTTCCCACTGGCGAATCGAAGGCCATCAGGACCAACACTGCCAGCAGGAACGCCAGCGTGATCCAGCCGGTCACGGGGGCGCCGGGCATCCGGAACGCCGGGCGGAGGAGTTCGCCGCGCTTGGCCAGCCGGGCCAGCTGCATCTGGCACAGCACAATCACGGCCCAGGTGCTGATGATGCCCAGGGATGCCACGTTCAGGACAATCTCGAAAGCTTCGGCGGGAACGATGGCGTTGAGCACCACACCGAGGACGGCCACCGCCGCGGTCAGTGCAATACCGCCGTAAGGGACGCCGGCCTTGTTCATGCGGGACGCGAACTTCGGAGCGGAGCCGGTGACGGACATGGAGCGCATGATGCGACCGGTGGAGTACAGGCCGGCGTTGAGCGAGGAAAGCGCCGCCGTGAGGACCACCAGGTTCATGATGGCGTCCACGCCTTCGACGCCGATGGAGCCGAAGAACGTGACGAACGGGCTTTCGCCGGCTTTGTATGCGGTGTACGGCAGGAGCAGGGAGAGGAGCACCAGGGAGCCGACGTAGAACACCGCAATCCGGAAGATCACCGTGTTGATGGCCTTGGGCATGATCTTTTCCGGGTTCTCGGTTTCACCGGCCGCGGTTCCGATCAGTTCGATCGAAGCATAGGCGAACACCACGCCCTGCATCACCACAATGGCCGGCAGCAGCCCGTTGGGGAACATGCCGCCGTTGTCCGCGATCAGGCTGAAGCCAACCTGCTGGCCGTCCACGGGCGTGCCGAAGATGACGAAGTAGATGCCCACCACCAGGAAGGTCACCAGCGCCACCACCTTGATGAGCGCGAACCAGAACTCCAGCTCGCCGAAGACCTTGACGGAGATCAGGTTCAGGCCGAGCACCAGGATCAGGGCCGTCAGCGCCCACACCCACTGCGGAACGTCGGCAATGGGTGCCCAGTACTTCTTGAAAAAGTTCATGTAAAGCGCGACGGCGGTAATGTCCACGATTGCGGTCATCGCCCAGTTCAGCCAGTACAGCCAGCCGGTGACGAACGCCGCCTTCTCGCCGAAGAATTCACGGGCATAGGAAACGAACGATCCCGACGAGGGGCGGTGCATCACAAGCTCGCCGAGGGCGCGCAGGATCATGAAGGCGAAGAAGCCGCACACCGCGTAGCTGATGATGAGGGCCGGTCCGGCGGTGGCAAGCCGGCCGCCGGCGCCCATGAAGAGACCGGTACCGATCGCGCCGCCGATGGCGATCATCTGGACCTGCCGGGGCTTGAGTCCCTTGTGGTAGCCCTCATCCTCGCGGTGGAGGGTGGCTTCTGAAGCGTGGGCGTGTGCCGGGATGGTGTGGTCGGTGATGGCCTGCTTTTGGGCAGTGTCCTGTTGGGGCTGTGTCATGAAGGGTCCTTAGGTGGGGGACTACTTGCTGAGGTTGGCCAGGCGTTGCGGGCTGAGGAGCTCTTCCAGTTGCTCGGCGGTGAGCAGTT
>NZ_JBWKYC010000011.1:160015-165073 GCF_059423525.1 Arthrobacter sp. GW460-12-1-14-TSB2 | reverse complement strand
GGGCACGCCGCAGTAGGGGGCAGGGCAGGGGGAGGTGGGTGCTGTTCGGGGTTTAGGAGCTAGCGCGTATGGCCGGCCCTGGAGTTCCCGCTTCCGGGGACGATGGTGCCCAGGGCGCATTCCACCCCGTGCAGATGCATTCTCATGGCCTGGGAAGCGTCCTCGGCTGATCCACTCTCGATGGCAGCGAAGATTCGGGCGTGCTCCTCCCCCGATTCCTTGCGCCGGTCAGCCACGAGGTTGAGTGTGTTCGATTGGTTGGCCATGGCGTCGCAGATGTCTGAGAGGAATGATTCGAACACGCCATTGCCGCTGCACCGGGCGATGGTCACGTGGAACTCGGTGTTCAAGAGCACCCACTGCTGGAGATCGTCCTCCTCGGACATTTCCCGCAGGATCTCCCGGAGTGCCTCCAGGTCTTCGCTGCTGCGGCGTTGCGCGGCAAGCCCAGCGGCAGGCACTTCCACATGGGGACGTGCCTCCACGAGGGCACTAGCCGAGTACTTGCCGAGTTTGAGGTCCTGGGCCACTTTGTCAGCAATAACGAAGGTGCCCTTGCCTGTGTGGGTGGCGGTCAGTCCCAATGCGGTGCATGAACGCAGCGCCTCCCGGACCATCGTGCGGCTCACACCGTACTGCTTTGCAAGCGATGCCTCCGAATCGAGGCGGGTGCCGACCGGGATCCTGCCGCCTTCGATAGCGCTGCGGAGGGATGCGAAAACCGCTTCGGCCGCGCCAACGCGTACAACTCGATCTTGTGCAGCTGTCCAGCTGTCCAACAGGTCCATATGGAAACTATGGCACCTGTCACACGGCCTGTCAAAGGTGTCCTGCATGTTGCGGGTGGCTGGGGGCATGCAGGACGGCCTGCTGCCGGTAAGTCAGCCGCGGTAGTCCTCCACCTGCCTTACCGGCCGCGGTGCCGCTTCGTCCGGGTTCTCGCCATACTGCAGCTTGGCGCGTCGCTGGCGAAGCAGGTCCCAGCACTGGTCCAGGTCCTCTTCAATGCGCTTGAGCCGCGTGCGGTCCGGGGCGTGCTCGGGCCCGGGCGCAGCAGATTCGGCTTTTTCGCGAAGCTCGCGTTCCTCCTCAACGAGCCCTTGGATGCGTTGCAGGATGTCCTGATCGTCCATGGTGTCCTTCTTCCTGGCGGGGTACCAGCCAGCGTAGTGTCGGCCGCCACGCCTGACCAGATCTTCGGGCTGGCCGGGGCCCCGGCAGCCGGAACGAACAGAAACGGCCGACGGCGGAAGGTTCCGTCGTCGGCCGTTCGAGTACCGGTGGCTAGAGGCTCCGGGCGTTGGCGAGGACCGGCAGTTTTGCGCGGACGTCGGTGATGGCGGCAGGGTCGATGTCCACCACGGCCAGCTCAGGCTCCTCGCCCAAGGTGACCAGGGGAGAGCCGAGCGGCGACACCACGGCACTGTGTCCGATCCCGGTGGGCGCTGCACCCGCAGCGGGCAGCCCGATGCTGGCGGGATTGCCCTGGCCGCAGGCCACCACGAAGGTTGTGCTGTCCACGGCGCGGGCCCGCACCAGCAGGTCCCACTGGTCCGTCTTGCCTTCGCCGGCACCCCACGAGGCGCAGACGACGTTGACCTGGGCGCCTGCCCGCGCGTTGGCTGTAAAGAGCGCGGGGAAGCGCACGTCGTAACAGGTCGCGAGGCCGATCACCGTGCCGTTGAGTTCGAATGTCACCGGTGAGGTGCCGGCATCCACCGACTCGGACTCCGCGAAACCAAACGCGTCGAAGAGGTGGATCTTGTCGTAGGACGTATCGGTCCCCGGTCCGGTGACGATCAGGGTGTTCCGCACCCGGCCGCCGTCGCCGGGCGTAAACATGCCCGCGATCACGGTGATATCCAGGTCCCTCGCAATGGCCCGGACACCATTGGCCCACGGTCCGTCCAGCGGTTCGGCGATGTCAGTCAGGCTGTTGCCGAAGGCGCGCATTGCCGCTTCGGGAAACACCACCAGCTCGGCTCCGGCGGCCTTGGCCCGGGTGGCGTATTCTCGAATCAACTCCAGGTTGGCGGCCGGGCAGGCTCCTGTGATGATTTGGGCCACTGCTAAACGCATGAAATTGCTCCAGTCTGTTGTATACATGATGTATGCGAAAAAGTTCGGGGACAGCGGCGTCCGGCCGCGAGAAGGCGTACGCGTACCTGCGTGAAAATATCCTGATCGATCCCGAAGTCCAGGGGAAGTTCCTGAATGAGCAGGAGCTTGCCGCCGAGATCGGGGTCTCGCGCACTCCGGTGCGGGAGGCGCTCCTGCTGCTCGTTTCGGACGGACTGGTGGAACTGATACCGCAGCGCGGAGCGTACGTTCCGCCGGTGACCGGCCGGGAAATGTCCGAATTGATGGAACTCCGCGGAGTCTTGGAAAGCCATGCCGCCCGCCTGGTCATCGAACAGAAGCGGGTGCCCGCCCGGACGATGCAGGACACCCTGGACCAGCAGGCCGGCCTTCCCGAAGACCTGAACCCGGAGGCTGCCCGGGAGTTCATCCGCTTGGACACCCTGTTCCACCAGCAGCTCATTGACGCCGCCGGAAACGAGCTCATCTCCCGGACGTATAGCAAGCTCCACGTCCGGCAGATCCTGGTGGGCGTCTCCGCCCTGTTTCGTACCGGAGGCCGGCGCGAGCAGGTGTGCGCCGAACACCAGGACATCCTCGATGCCCTGGTGTCCGGCGACTCGGCGAAGGCACAGAAGGCAATTGACCATCACCTGGCCGTGACCCGCGACATCCTGCTCCGCACCTGACTACCTCCGGACCGTCAGCGGGACTCCGCGTCGGCGGACTCCCGGCGCGCTGCGGCGGATCCTTCGAGCAGCAGGCGGTAGTCCTCGTCCTCCACGGTGTTCGAATCCCGGCCGAGCGCCAGGCCCACTGCCGTGACGGCGGCGGCCACTGCCACGTAGATCGCCACCGGGATCCACGTGCCGAACTGGGACAGCAGCAGCGTGAACATCAGCGGTGCGATGGCGCCGCCGATCACTCCGGCGAAGGTGTAGGCCAGGGAACTTCCGGTGGACCGCAGCCGCGGGGAGAACTGCTCCACGATGAAGGCTGCCTGCGGGCCGTACATGAACGAGTGCGCCATGAGGCCCAGCACAATGCCGATAATCAGCATCGGCTCGTTGTTCCCGCCCAGAATGCCGAAGAAGATGAACGTCCACACGGCGCCCAGCACTGCCGCCGTGCCGTAGACCAGGCGGCGGTTGAAGCGGTCGGACACGGCACCGGCCAGCGGGATCATGAACAGCTGGAACGCGGAGCCGATCAGGACTGCGGTGAGCACCTGGCTGCGTTCATACCCGAGGGCCTGGATGCCGTAGGTGAGGGTGAAAACGGTGAACAGGGCGTAGAGCACGTCCGGGCCCACCCGGCACAGGGTGGCGGCGATGAGCGGGCGGAGTTCCTTGCTGAAGACCTCGCGGACGGGGGCGTTGGGCTGTTCGCCGTGGGCCTCGATGGCCTTGAAGATCGGGGTGTCTTCCAGCTTCAGGCGGATCCAGAGGCCGAAACCGACCAGCAGGGCCGAGACCAGGAACGCGATGCGCCAGCCGAAGCTGATGAACTGTTCCTCACTCAGCGTGAGTGTGAGGACGGCCAGGGCGCCGTTGGCCATCAGGTTGCCTGCGGGCGGACCCACCTGGGCGGCGGAGGCCCAAAAGCCGCGCCGGTGGGGATCCCCGTATTCGCTGGAGAGCAGAACGGCGCCGCCCCATTCGCCGCCCACGCCCACACCCTGGGCGAAGCGCAGCAGCACCAGGATGATCGGGGCGGTGATGCCTATGCTGCCGTATCCGGGGAGCACCCCGATCAGCACGGTGGCCACGCCGATGATCATCAGGGTGGTGACCAGGACCTTCTTGCGGCCGATCCGGTCGCCGAGCCGGCCGAAGATGATGCCGCCCACGGGACGGGAAACGTAGCCCACCGCATAGGTGGAAAACGCCAGGATGGTGCCGGTCAGGGGGTCGGATGAGGGGAAGAAGACGATGGGGAATACGACGGCGGCCGCTGCCGAGTAGACGGCGAAGTCATACCACTCGAGTGCGGTGCCGGTGAGGCTTGCGGCAAAGGCCTTGTACAGGCCCTTCGGGTGCATCGGCTTGTCCGGACGCGGCGCTGCGCCGGAAGCCGGGACTGGGACGTTGGCCATGGTGTTGTCCTCCACGAGATGTTTACGGTGACGCCTGTCACGCTGGCGTTAAATGTATACATTACGCATACTGGATGTACATTGGCGATCGTTTCCGGTTTCCGGTTTGTAAATTTCTCCAACAGGACACGCAAAGGATGGACAGAACATGACGGCTCTGAGCTTCGAACTTCCCGACGGCACCACAACGGAAGTCCAGGTCAAGCACCTCCTGAACGCCGGCTACGCAGGGCGGGAGCAGGAGGAAGTGCAGGCCCACATCGCCGAGCTAGCCGAGCTGGGGGTTCCCGGTCCCGCAACCACGCCGGCGCTGTACCCGGTGTCGCCCTACCTGGCCCAGCAGGTCTCTGAAGTCCGCGTGCAGCACGGCCGGACCTCGGGAGAAGCAGAATGGGCGCTTGTGATCACCGGGGACGGCGTGCTGCTGACGGTGGCCTGTGACCACACGGACCGCGAGCTTGAAGTCCACGGTGTTGCGTGGAGCAAGAATGCCAGCCCCGATGTCCTTGGGCGCAAGGCCTGGCGGCTCGACGACGTGCGGGAGCACCTGGACCAGATCACGCTCAAGGGCTGGGTGGGGGAGGGCGATACGCCGGATACCCTTATCCAGGACAGCTCATTGGGAGCGTTGCTGAGCCCCGACTACTGGCTGGACGTCCTCAGCGAACGCGGCCTCAACGAACCCGGCACCGTCCTCATTTCGGGCACGGTGGCCATGACCCACGGGGTGGACCAGTTCGCCCGCAGCTGGAAGGTGGAGATGGCCGATCCGGTGACCGGCGCCTCCGTGGACGCCCAGTATGTGGTGGAGCAGATGGCCGAGCCGATCGGCTGATCCGGCTCCCCGGAACGACAGAAGCGGGCGACGGCGGGAAGTCCCGCCG
>NZ_JBWKYC010000011.1:86047-160005 GCF_059423525.1 Arthrobacter sp. GW460-12-1-14-TSB2 | reverse complement strand
CGCGCCCCCCCCCCCCCCCCCCCCCCCGCTTCCGGCAGCCGTGACTACCAGCCGGTTCGGGCCTTCATGACCCCGAACAGCAGCAATGTTTAAATCCTATGTCCCCGGTCACTTCGTGCCTCTAGCCCCCGCACGTCTTCTGTGCTGGACTGGCTGACGGGCCGAGCCTGCGTCAGGGCATGGCCCACCAGTCGGCCAGCCGGCTCAGACCGGCCCAAAGAAGGGATCTGTCGCATGGCATCGTTCAAGATCGGCTACTTCGTCGGAAGCCTGGCCCGCGGCTCCATCAACCGCACGCTCGCCAATGCCCTCGTCAAACTTGCTCCCGGGGACCTCGAGTTCACCGAGATCCCCATCAAGGATCTCCCGCTCTACAGCTATGACTACGACGCCGATTTTCCACCCGCCGGACGTGCGCTGAAGGAAGCGATCGAGGGCTCCGACGGCATCCTGTTCGTGTCTCCCGAATACAACCGCTCCATCCCCGGCGCCCTCAAGAACGCCATCGACTGGGGATCCCGCCCCTGGGGCACCAACTCCTTCGCCCGCAAACCGACCGGCATTATCGGCGCCTCTCCGGGCAGTATCGGCACTGCCGTGATGCAGTCCTCCATGCGGGCCGTACTCAGCTTCCTGGACGCGCCGCAGCTCAACGCCCCCGAGGTCTACCTGAAGTTCGATCCCGCCGACTTTGCCGACGACGGAACGATCACCAACCAGGCCACCGCGGACTTCCTGCGCCATTACATGGAGGAATACGGCGCGTTCGTGGAACGCGTCCTCGCCGCCAACGCGCCCGGCCACATCGGCGACCCCAAACCGGACGAGGCCAAGCTCTCGCGGTAAGGGGCAAAACGAAAGCGGTCGACGGCGGTATGTCCCGCCGTCGACCGCTGGTCATTGCTACTTAATGGCCTGGTGCTGCGAGCTGACGATGGCCGCGACGTCGTAGTCGGCCCCGTGCATGTCCTCGCACAGCGCTACGCATGCGCCGATGCGGGTCCTGAACTCGGGGTCCTGCTTCCATGCGTCCCGGGACGTTTCGTCACTCCACTCCGAATACGACAGGTACCGCCCTGGGGCACCCTTGTCGTGCAGGAGCTTGGCCACGACCATCGACGGGTAGTTCTCCCGCGACCACTGAAGGAACTCCGTCCACTTCTGCACGAACTGGCCGTCGTTCCCTTGCTTTACATGCCAGACCCCGGAGGCATAGTGCTCTGCCATCGGTCTCACACCCTTTCCTGACTGTCCCAACAAGACAATTTTAGGACCGGCGGACGCGTCAGGTACTGGACTATTCGTGTGAAAAAATGGAGAGTCAGGCTGTCACAGAGGAGCAACGGAAACGTGCCAAAAGAAAGCACCACGGAGGCGGGGACCGAGCCTGCGCCGAGCATGAATGATGTGGCTCGCGTTGCCGGCGTTTCGCTGGGGACAGTTTCCAACGCGCTGAACAAGCCGGAGATTGTGTCGGAAAAGACTCGGAAGCGGGTTCAGGCGGCGATTGACGAGCTAGGTTTTGTCCGTAACGACGCAGCCCGGTCCCTGGCGGCCGGGAAGAGCCGGACGATCGGCTTGGTGCTCACCGACGTCGGAAACTCACTCTTTGTTGATATTGCGCGCGGTGCAGAGAGCGCGGCGCACGAGCAGGGCCATTCACTGCTCCTGGCGAACAGCGACGTCGATTTTCAAAGGCAGGAAGGCTACCTCGACATTTTCGATGAGGCCCGCGTTGCCGGCATCATTCTTGCGCCGCTTGATGCGGGGCTCGAAGGGGTCGACCGCGTGCGTCGCCACGGCCGGAACATCGTGCTGGTCAACTACGCCGGCGGCCGGACGGATTGCTGCAGTGTCCTCGTCGACGAAGAACATGGCGGCTATCTCGCTGCCCGGCACCTCATTGACCTGGGCCGCCGCAGGCTGGTGTTCGCGGGCGGTCCCGATGACCTGCACGCCGTGAACGACCGCCGCAAGGGCGCCATGCGCGCCGCGTCGGAGACCAGGGGAGCCGTCTCTCTCGAAGTGATCATCGGCCGCAGCCTTAACAGCCCGGAGGGCCGCCGCATTGCGGGGGACCTTGCCAGCCGGGGCCGGAGCAGGATGCCCGACGGCATCATCGCGCCGTCTGACCAGCTGGCAGCGGGCATCATTCATGAACTCACGGGAACGTACGGTCTGCGCGTTCCGCAGGACATCGCCGTGATCGGCTATGACAACAACCAGTTCGCCACCGAAGGCGCCATACCGATGTCCACCATCGGCCAGCCAGGGCATGAGATGGGCCGGGTTGCCACCAAGCTCCTCCTGGAGGAAGTAAACGAGCCCGGTCAGCACGTCCACCGCAACCTGATGCTGGAACCCACGTTGTTTGCCCGTGCCAGCACCCTGGGCCGTTAAAGCCCGAACAGCGCCTTAACGCGAACGGCGCCGGGGCGGAATCCGCCCCGGCGCCGTCGTGAGTTCTACGCCACCGGTTCCACTGCGTAGCTGAACGCCCCCGACCCCACCTCCAGCGGTGCCTGGCCGGGCAGTTCCACACGGGCGGTGCAGCCGGTGGGAACCTCAACATGGACGTCGAAACCGGTGTCCCGGACGGTCCAGGAGATGCTGGCCGTCCCGTAGGGTGTTTCGTGCCTGGCTGATGCATGTGTGAGATGTCCGCCCGGGCGGGGCTTGAAAAGGATCCTGCGGTAGCCCGGTGCCAGCGGTGCAATTCCTGCCACCACGCGGTGCATCCAGTCCGCCACGGCTCCGAGCGCGTAGTGGTTGAAGGAGGTCATGTTTCCCGGGTTGACGGTGCCGTCGGGCTGCATGGCGTCCCAGCGTTCCCAGATGGTGGTGCCGCCCTGTTCCACGGCGTAGAGCCAGGACGGGCATTCCTTTTCGAGCAGCAGGTCATAGGCGGTATCCAGGGCCCCCACGTCGGTCAGGGCATCGGAGATGACCGGTGTGCCCGCGAAGCCGGTTGCAATCCTGTTTCCGCCGTCGAAAACCAGTTCGGCCAGGCGCCGTCCGGCGAGCTGTTTCTGCTCTTCGCTCGGGAAGAGGTCGAAAACGATGGCCAGCGCGTATGCTGTCTGCGCGTCCCCGGCAACGGCTCCGGTGGGGTAGATGTATTCGTCTGCGAATGCTCTGGCGACCGCACGTCCGAGCTCGGTGTAGTGCAGTTCGTCAGCGGTGTTTCCCAGGACGCTGGCGATCTTTCCCAAATGCACGGCCGACCAGGCGAAGTAGGCCGTGGCCACCAGGTACGGGTCCGTCTTGGCGGCGGTGGGGTCGTGCGGAGGGGCCGTGGGATCAAGCCAGTCGCCCAGCTGGAAGCCGGTGTTCCAGAGATGGGTGCCGCCGGCCCGGGTGTCCATGAGGTCCACCCATGCTTTGGCGCTGGCGTACTGGTCCCGAAGCACCTGTGTGTCGCCGAAGCGCTGGTAGATGGTCCAGGGGGTCAGGACTGCCACGTCGCCCCAGACGGCGCCCGGGCGGATGGGGGTCCACTCGTCACCGCCCGGGATGACCGGGACGTACCAGGGAATAGTCCCGTCCGGGAGCTGTTCGATGGCGACGTCCTTGAGCCAGGACGTCAGCATGCCGGAGCAGTCGTAGAGGAACGATGCCGTGGGAGCGAACACCTGGATGTCGCCGGTCCAGCCGAGCCGTTCGTCCCGTTGGGGGCAATCAGTGGGGATGTCAACGAAGTTTCCGCGCATGCTCCAGCGCACGTTTTCGTGCAGGCGGTTCAGGCCCGGGTTGGAGCTGTCGAACCAGCCGGTGCGCTCCATGTCCGTGTGGTAGACCCGGGCAGCGACGTTGGCGCTGATCTCCCCGCCGGTCCAGCCCTTAATTTCGGCGTAGCGGAAACCGTGGATGGTGAAGCGCGGCTCCCAGGTTTCCGGTTCCGTGCCGGCAATCGTGTAGGAGTCGGTGGAGATGGCGCGGCGCAGCGGCCTGGTGAAGAGTTCTCCCTCCTGCAACACCTCGGCGTGGCGAAGCGTCACCGTGTCCCCGGGTTGGCCCTGGACCGTGATCCGGAGGCGGCCGACCAGGTTCTGGCCAAAATCTACAAGCGTCTTGCCTGCCGGGCTGGTGAAGATCCGGGCCGGGCGGACTTCTTCGGTGCAGCGGACCGGCGGCCCATCCGGAGCAACAAGGGTGGCGGGGTCGCGCGGAACAGCGAGGACAGGGCCCCATCCTTCGTCGTCGAACCCGGGCTGGCTCCAGCCTGCCGGCAACTCCCGGGCGTCGTAGCTTTCGCCCTCGTAGAGGCCGGTGAATCCGATGGGACCGAAGGCTGCCTTCCAGGTCTGGTCCGTCCCCACCACGGTGACGGACCCGTCGTCGTGCGTGATCTGGAGCTGCGCCAGCAGGGCGACTTTGTCGCCGTACAGGTTCCTGTAGCCGTCGTGGAAGCCGATCCGCCCCCGGTACCAGCCGTCCGCCAGCCAGCTTCCGACGGCGTTATCGCCTTCGCGGATCAGTTCCGTGACGTCGTAGGTGTAGTAGCGCAGCCGCTCTCCGTAGACAGTCCAGCCGGGGGACAGGGTGTCGTTGCCGACCCGTGTGCCGTTGATTTCGACTTCGTAGAGACCGTGGGCGGTGACGTAGAGCCTGGCTTTGGCGACGGGCGCGGGGACGGAGAAATCCCGTCGCAGCAAGGGCGGCCGGCGGTCCGACTCGGGGTCTTCATCCCACGCGTGGGTGATGGCTGAGGCAGTCCAGTCCTCGGGCCGCAGGAGGCCCGCTTCGACGACTGAGTGCGCGCTCCAGTCACTCGGATCAGCGTCGCCCGCGCCCCAGACCCGGACCCGGACTGCTGCCTCATCCCCAGAGTTTAAGGGGGCGGCCGGCCAAGGGACCAGGACGGAATCCGCGGATGCGATGCGCTCACTGACGTGGGTTTCCCCGTTGCTCGTCGTTTCAATCTGGTATGCCGCCTGCGTCCAGCCCGGCGCCGCCAGCGTCTTCCAGGAGATGCGGGGAGTGCTGTTGCCAACGCCGAGGGCTTCGCGGAGATGATCGAAGGTTGCCGGCTTTACGGTCGTTGGCATGGTGTGCTGCTCCTGGTGCTGGTTGGATTTCGGATCATCGGTCGATGCGCGGCGTGCCAAGGTCTGTCCTAGCCTTTGACCGCGCCGCCGGCGAGGCCCTTCATGACGCGCTGGTTCAGGAAGAGGTAGAGGACCAGTGTGCCGAAGACGTTGATGCAGATCGCGGCGAAGAGGGGGCCGTACTGTACTGCGCCGAATTCGCCGGTGAAGTTCAGCAGGCCGACCTGGATGGTGTTCAGTTGGGCGTTGTTGGTGAACGTCAGCGCGATGAGCAGGTCGTTCCAGATGAAAAAGAACTGGACCAGCGCGACGGTGAAGACGGCGTTGCGGACCATAGGGAAGCCGATGGAGAAGAACGCGCGGATCATGCTGGCGCCGTCGAGGGTTGCCGCCTCGAAGACTTCCCTCGGCACGGCCCGGAAGTACGTGGCCATCATGAACACGGTCAGCGGAAGGCCGGTGGCGGTGTACGTGATGATCAGCGGCCAGAGCGTTCCGGTAAGGCCTACCTGGAAGTAGGCGGAGAAGAGCGGGAGCAGGATCATCTGGCCCGGGACCATGATCCCGGCGAGGAAGGTCAGCAGGACGGCGTTACGGCCCTTCCACACCAGGACCTCGAGGGCGAATCCGGCGGCGACGCCGAAGAGCACGATGAGGAAGAGTGAGGGGATCGTGGCGATCAGGCTGTTGGCGACGTAAGTGGCGAGGTTGCCGGTGGTCCAGGCCTCGGTGTAGTTGTCGAAGCTGAAGTTCTGCGGGAGAGTCCAGACCGGGCTGTTGAGGAACTCGTCCTGGGTCTTGAAGGAACCCATGAAGAGCCAGACCAGGGGGTAGATCTCCACGATCAGCAGGACGGCCACCAGCAGCTGGACGGGCAGGCGCTTGAGTGCTTTGATCCTTGGTGCGCGGCGGCGGGGCGGTGCGGAGGGGCCGGCAGCGGTGCGGGCCCGGAGTGTCGCGGGTGCGGTCATCGTCGGTCAGTCCTTGGTCAGGTCGCGGCGCGACGAGCGGAAGATGAACAGGGTGACGATCAGGCACAGGATCGTCAGGAGCAGAGCCACTGTGCTGCCGTAGCCGTAGTCGCCGTAGGTGAATGAGGTCCTGAACATGTGCAGCGTCAGCGGTGTGGTGGCGCTGCCGGGACCGCCGTTGGTGAGGGCCACGATCGAGTCGAAGACCTTCAGTGTGCCGTTGATGCTGAAGATGATGGAGGACAGCAGCACCGGCAGCGAGAGCGGCAGGACGATGTGCCGGATGAGGCGGAGTCCTTGTGCCCCGTCAAGGCGGGCTGATTCGAGGATGTCTTCGGGGATGTCCACCAGCCCCGTGTAGAGCAGGACGGCGTAGAAGCCCATGGACCTCCAGAGGTCCATGATGACGATGACCCAGAAGGCTTTGGACCCGTCGCCGAGCCAGTCGATGGAGCCCATCCCGAAGACATTCAGGGCCGAGTTGACGAGGCCGTTCTGCGGGGCGATTTCGAACATCTTCTGGAACAGGAGTGCGACAGCGACCGTCGGCAGTACGACGGGGAAGAAGACCAGGGTCCGGATAAGGCTTGAACCCCGTTTGAGGGCAAACACGTAAAGGAGCGAGAGGAAGTAGCCCAGGAGGACCTGACCTGCCGTGATGACGACGGCGTAGCGGACGGTGAACCAGAGGGCCTCTCCGACGGCGGGGTCGGAGAAGAGCTTTTCGAAGTTGGAGAGTCCGGCGAAGGTGAAGCCCGTGATGGCGTTGCCGGAGAGGAATGTGTAGCCGAGGGACCAGAAGACTGGAACCAGCATAGCCAGGGTGTAGACCAGCAGTGCGGGACCAAGCAGGACAACTACGGCCTTCTTGTCTCCGAGGACGTTGTTCATGGTGCTTCTTTCATCGGAATTGGGGTACCGGCTGCCGGGGCAGGCTTTCGCCGGCCCCGGCAGGGCCGCTTACTTGGTGTTCAGGTCGTTCTGGACGAGTTCCATGAACTTCTGCGGGGTGATGCTGCCGGAGACGAGGCCCGCGGCGTTGGTCTGGCTGGTGGTGGTGGCCTTGGTGCTGAAGAGTGCTTCGAACCAAAGGACGCTCTCCTTGGTGTTGTTCACCGTCTCCTGCGTGGACTTCACCAGCGGGGGGACGCTGTCCACCGGAGTGCTCAGCTTGAATCCGGAGATTGAGTTCTTGTCCTTCAGCGCGGTGCTGCCGTAGTTGGTGGCGATGCACTTAAGCCACGCGGAGGCCTTGTCGTCGTACTTCTTGGCGTTGAAGGTCATCGGCAGGCCGACGTTGGCGGCGTACTGGTTGTCGATACCCTGACCCCCGGCGACCTTGGGGAAGGGCATGAAGCCGATGTTTTCCTCGCCGATCTTGTTCTGCGCCTTGTCGTTGAAGTTCGAGAGGATCCAGCTGCCCATGTAGAACATGCCGGCCTTGCCGCTTAGGAACTGGGAGGCGGCGGTGTCGTAGTCGATGGACCCGATACCCTGGCCGAAATAGCCCTTGGAGCCGAGATCGGCAATCGCTTCAGCTGCCTTGACGTATTCAGGGTCCGTCAGCTTCGCTTCGCCGTCCGCTACCTTCTTCAGGGCATCCGGGCCGAGGTCCGAGAAGAGGTAGCCGCTGACGAGTCGGGTCAGCGGCCAGCCCTGCTTGCCCGACGCGGAAAGGGGCGTGACCCCGGCCGCCTTAAGCTTTTCACCGGCTGCGACGAAATCGTCCCAGGTCTTCGGAGCTTCGATGTCGTTCTCAGCAAAGAGCTTCTTGTTGTACCAGACACCCTCGACGTTGTACTGGTATGGCAGGACGTTGAGCTTGCCGCCATAGAGGGACTTAATGGTGGACGCGGCACCCGGCAGGATGGCGTCCGAAATGTTCAGGTCCTTGAGCGCCTTCTCAAAGTCCAGGACGTTGCCGGACTTGTCCAGGTCCTGGGTCAGGGCGGGGGCGTTGCCGGCAGCAAACTGGGTGGGGAGCGCGTTCTGGCCGGCAAGCAATTGCAGCTTCTGGTCCAGGCTGGTCTGGGGGACCGTTTCAATCTTCAGGGGCGCCGCTTCGTTCTCGGCCTTGCACTGGTCCTTGCTCAGGGCCTCAAGCTCGCCACGGATGGTGGTGTTTTCGACGTTGGTCAGATACGTAAATTCCTTCGACCCCTGGGCGGAAGTACCGCCGCCGGCTCCGCAGCCGGTCAGCAGGAGAGCGAGTGCACCGACTGATGCAACTACGGGGGCAAGAACGCGGGCCTTGGGCCGCGACACTACAGAAACCACAGTTCCTCCTTGAAGTGTGCTTCTTTTGAAGCGTTTCAATTTAGGGTAAAGGGTGTGGCGTAAGCGTGTCAAGCGTCACTTGTCGCCGCCAAAAACCCTTGGTGTGGCGGTTTATGCGACGGAAGGCGTCGCGTCGGCCTCTCGGGAGGCTTATCGGCAAGGTGGTGTTGGGGGAAATTAATGAAGCGCTTTAAGCCGGGGTGCCGATTGCCGCCCGCCCCGCCCACGCGGGTCCCGCAACCGCCATATTGAAACTCCCGCGGAGGCTCTGAATACTGGAAGGCAGGTTATTCAGGATCGGCCAGGGGCGGTGTGGACATGACCAGCGAAGGAGCCGGCAGCTCGTTCAAGCGCCGCTTGGAACGAGCCGTCGAACTGCGGGCCGTCCGGGCAACCGGCATGACGGCCGCGGAGGAAGCCGAGCTCGCCGCCGCAGAGGAAAAAGAGCGGGAAAAGCTCCGGAAAGTGGACGACGCCAAGCGGGCCGAATACCTGATCCGGGACGCCATGGCCCAGGGGAAGTTCGACAACCTGAAGTACGCCGGCAAACCCATCCCGGGGCTGGGCGAGGGCTACGATCCCGACTGGTGGGTCAAGGGCCTGATCCAGCGCGAGAACCTCACCGGTATGGGTCCGAAAGCCATCCTCCTTCGGACCGAAGACGCAGAACTGGATTCCAGGCTCGACGCCCAGTATGCCGAGAAGCAGGTCCGCGACATCCTGGCGGACTTCAACAAGCGTGTGATCGATGCCCGCCGCCAGCTCCAAGGCGGACCGCCCGTCGTCACCAAGACCCGTGACATTGATGCCGAGGTGGAACGCTGGCGCGAACGCCGCGCTGCAGCTGCAGCTGCAGCCGCAGCCGCGCAACCGGCGGAGCCTGAACTGAAGCGATCCTGGTGGCGGCGGATCTGGAACGGCGGATGGTGACAGGGCCACAATAAAGGGACCATCTCGCGGCCCTTGGAGGTTGGCATGCGCACGTCGGCTTCGTCCCACTTAGCATTGCCCGTCGTTCTTGTCTTCGCCTTCCTGCTTGCCGGCTGCGGCCAGCAACCCGGGCCTCCTGGGCCGCCTACGGAATCCGCGAGCGACCTGCCGGCGTCCGCGCCAGCCGCCGCCCCGTCAGGCGCAACGCATACCCCGGACGGTACGAAGACGGCGGCTGCCGGGGGGACCTCCACTGAGTCGGCGGCCACTGAGTCGGCGGCATGGACCACGTACACGACGACGGACGGGCAGCTCATTTTCGACCTTCCCGCCACGTGGAGCGTCAGGGATCCGGCAGGGGAACTGGCGGAGGGAGGAGGCGCCTTCGCGGAGGTCTCCAACGCGGAAGGAAAACCGTTGGCCACGCTTCGGACCAACATGGCAACAGGGTCCACCTGCGTGGACCGGTACCCATACTCCGTGCTCGACTCCCAGGACCTGACGGCGCTGACCCTGAAAGGCGCCACGCCGCGGTTCGTCTATGAGACCCGGGGAAACGCCACCGCCCCGGGGCCGGCAGACACCCCGGCTGCGGCGTACGGGATCACGTCCGGTCCTCCGCCGGCGGGGGACTCGGCCTGCGCCATCTTCCAGTTCTTCACCTGGCCGCCGAATGCAGCCATGTTCGGGGCCTTCTACAATCCGGCGAACAATGACACTCCCGGGGACGAGTCCCTGCCCTATCTGGAGAAGGCCAAGATCTACCTGGAGACGCCCGAGTACCGCAGCATCAAGCGGATGATTACGTCCTTGCGGCCCGCGGGCTAACTCCGCCGACCTACAGCCAGTCCTCCTCGAAGTCCGGGTGATCGGCATAGGGCAGCGCCAGCGCCTTCAGCGATCGGGTGGTCCATTCGATCGCTTCTGGGATCCAGCGGGACTCCTCCTCGAAGGGGTCGCTGACCATGGTGGCAAGCGCCGTTTGCCGGGCTGATTCGACGATCCGGATGACCCTCTTCTTCGCCTCGCACTCCAGCAGCAGGCGGTGTTCGTACCATCGCCCCGATTCGGAGACCGTGCGGTCACTGAGGATTTTCCGGGCCGCTGCCTCGTCTTCCCTGATGCGCTCGGACAGGAACTCGACAATGTCCACAACCATTCAACTTTCGGCGGCTGCCCCGTCTGCAAGGTCGGCGACTGTGATGTCGGCTCCTTCGGCCGGGTCCTGCGAATGCGCCCGGATGTCCCGTGGATCCGCGTTCACGTCGCCTTCGGCCGGAGCCTCGCTGTGGACACGCTCCGACGTCTTTGGATTCTCGCTCATGTCCGCTCCTTTTGCTGTGTTGCTGGGGTTTCTGTGGTTGCTGCGGTGACGTGGGACCCCCACTACTGATCATCTAGCGCCCGGAGCCGCAGCGCTGTCAAGAACCATTCCGGCCCTACCGGGGCGGCGGGAGTGGAGGACAATGAGTCCATCGGATGACGGGCCAGGCGAAGGAGCAGGACGGTGTCAGAGACTAACGGACCACGGCGCGCGGCGCAGCAGATGCAGGAGGCGGCCCGCTATCTGGCCCGTGCCACCAGGAACCTGGACACTCCATCGGACAGCCACGAGATCCTCCGGAGCCTCACGGAAACGCAGGGCTCCATCGCGCAGGCCATCCGGGAACTGGCCGAATGGCACCGGACGGCGGCTGCGGGAACGCACTACTCCCGCCCGCACAATGAAAGCGCCCGGGGCGTGATGACCGCCGTGTCCGAACTGGACCTTGCGGCGCAGGAAGCCGATGCCCTGCAGGAGACGCTCAACCGGGCGCACGGCGGAAGCAGCGTAGTGAACTGGCTGGAAAAGTCCGAACCCGAACCGCCGGCAAGCGATGGCTGAGAGGCGACTGACACCCGGCATCCGCGGCCGCTGACTGAGGCAGCCAGGAACGCAAGAGGACGACGGCGGGAAGTCCCGCCGTCGTCCTCTGCTTTAGCCGGGCGCGCTTGGCCCCGTCCGCTACGCGTGCGAATATGTCAGGCAGTCCGCGTTGTCGGCGCCCGGACCCACATGGACCTCGGGGGCCTTGCACATCAGGTGGTCGTTGTGGACGCATTCGGAGCGCTGGCAGGCTCCGACGTCGGCCAGGACCTTTGGCAGTCCGCCGTGCATGCCGGTGTCGATGAAGGTGGCGCAGGATGCGTGGTCCTGGGTCCCGCCGACGGTGATGGCGGCGGCGTTGCAATTCGAGTGGTCGTTGAAGGAACAGTTGGAAACACTGCAGTCTGCGACGTGCGTTGTCAAAGAAAGATCCTCCGTGGTTCGGCTGCCCGGGCGGGCTGCTCCCTGTGACCCACGGTAGGCCTGTCCGGCCGGATCAAAAAGACCCAAACGTGTGACCTAATTGCCGCGTCCCTGTGCGCTTAGGGCATTACGGCCTATGGTCCGGCAACGCGCCGGTTCCTAAGATAGTGGTAGGGCCGACGGCACGACTCCCGGCACGTCCGGGGGGCCTTCCCAAAGACCGCCGCCGGCCCCTCAACTCCAACCGGCAAGGCGGCTACACCAGGCTGTCTTGCTTTTCCTGTGCCTGGGCAGTTGCCGGAGCGTTGGTTGTTGCCGGAACGGGCAGCGGGTGATGGAAGGGGTTGAACCGGCTGCGGGACAGTTCACCGAATGCGTAGGCCGTCTCGGCATGTTCGGAAAGGTCCACGCCCGCGTTCTCGGCTTCCTCGCTGACGCGGAAGCCGACGGTCCTGTGGATGGCGCGGCCGATGACCAACGTGCCCAGGCCGGACAGGGCGATGGTGACCAGGACGGCGACGATCTGGGCCACGAGCTGCTGTGTTCCGCCGCCGTAGAGGAGGCCGCCGCCCACACCGTCCACCGGCAGGGCGATGAAGCCAAGCGACAGCGTGCCGATAACGCCGGCTCCGAAGTGGACACCCACGACGTCCAGCGAATCGTCGAAGCCGAACCGGTATTTCTGGTCCACGAAGACCGCGCAGGCCGCACCGGCCACGAGGCCCAGGCCCAGCGCTGCGAGGGGGCTGATGTTGGCGCAGGACGGGGTGATGGCCACCAGGCCGGCAACCACGCCTGAAGCGGCACCGAGGGAGGTGGGGTGCCCGTGGCGGATCTTCTCGGTGACGAGCCAGCTCAGCATGGCTGCGGCCGGTGCGACCAGGGTGTTGACCCAGATGAGGCCGGCCTGTTCGGCAGTGGTGGCGGCACCGCCGTTGAAGCCGAACCAGCCGAACCAGAGGATGGCGGCACCCAGCATGATGAACGGGATGTTGTGCGGCCGGTGGTTGGGATCCTTGGCGAATCCCTGGCGCTTTCCCACGATCAATGCGAGGACGAAAGCGGCGGTTCCCGAGCTGACCTCGACGACGGCGCCGCCCGCAAAGTCGATCACCTGGCCAAAGACTGCGGTGAGGGCGCCGCCTGCGCTCATGAGGCCACCGCCCCAGATCATGTAGGCCAGCGGGCAGTAAACCAGGGTGATCCAGATGGGGACGAAGACCGCCCAGGCGCTGAACTTGGCGCGGTCCGCGATGGCGCCGCTAATGAGGGCCACGGTGATGATGGCGAAGGTGGCGCTGAAGGCCGCCTTCATGAGGTCCGGCGAGCCCATGAGGTTCTGCAGGCCAAAGTTGGCGAAGGGGTTACCGAACAGGCCGAGGATGCCGTCGCCGGTGGTCATGGAGTAGCCCCACAGGACCCACACGACGCCGACAATGCCGGCCGAGATGAAGCTCATCATGATCATGTTGAGCGCCGCCTTGGCGCGGGTCATGCCGCCGTAGAAGAGGCCGAGGCCGGGGGTCATGAACAGCACCATGGCCGACGACAGCATCAGCCAGACGTTTTCCGCAGTGATTTCCACCTGCGTGTCCCTTCTCATCAAGTCTTCCGTACGGGACCTCGAGTGATTCCGGGCCACGCCCCCGCTCAATGTTTCACGCTTCGTGTTTCCGATAATGGGGCGCTAGGTTGCGGGTACGTTACAGGAGCGGGCCCAGCGTGAAGATCACATGACGGTCTTGTTTCGAGCATGTTAACTGGGGCGCTTCGACGGCGTGATGGGTGGGCGATGACCGGTTGCGTTTCCGCAAGATGACGGACGGCTCACCGCTAGCTTGCGGGTTTGAGGGCCGCCCTCCGCCTGATACCTCCCAACGCTCCGTCCATGCGCCCATGCAAGCCGGGGATCACGAACAGAGCATCCCAGTTTGTGCCGCCTGGTGATGGTGGGTCATTTTCGCTGTTTCTTCTGGGAGATGAATATCTCAGCGAGTTGAGGTGATGGCGCACATCATCACAACTGCGAATTAAGAACCCTTCTTTGCGGAATCTTAGGTCGTCGCTAGCTGAATAGGAACCCCAATTCCGACTGTTTACGCCGGGCAGCGTTTTAACTCGGTGCGGCACGCACCCCGCGCCGGCCTGGTGGGACCCCTCCCCGCCCAGGGGGTACCGGGCGGGCCGGAGGAGCCGAAGATTTCGTAAGTATTAACGCCCTGTCACGGGGCATCTCGCCACAAATTGCTTGGCCGAGAAGCACCGTAGCACCCAGAGATCCGCTAGGTGCCCAAGTTAACAAAAACAGGTATTGACCACTCGTTACTACCCTTGGGCGCCCGCATAGGCTCGACGAATCAGTTCACGGGCAATGAGAAAGCATGGCCAGGATTTATTCACGGGTAAAACAATCCGTCCCGCTGAATTGGAAGATTAGGCGCCCGTTGCCGAATCTCGTAAAGCCACCAAATTCCTCAAATTGTCATGAAGTGGTGAGGCTAATGTCTATTCCCAGTCGCTTTCCTATTTCTCTATCCGAGCCGGTTGTTCCGTTACCGACAGCTTCAGTGAGCGTTGTTATCCCAACGTTGAATGAGGCAATGAATCTACCTTGGGTGCTTCGTCGCATGCCCTCGTACGTGGACGAGGTGGTGATAGTGGACGGTCGCTCACACGACCACACCGTGGCTGTTGCCCGGGCCCTTCGGGACGACGTGGTGGTTGTGGCCGAGCCGAGGAAGGGGAAAGGCATCGCAGTCCGGGCCGGATTCGCCGCAGCCTCGGGGGACATCATCGTCATGCTGGACGCGGACGGAAGCATGGACCCCCAGGAAATCGGCTGGTTTGTTTCGCCCCTGCAACATGACTATGACTTCGTGAAAGGCTCCCGCTACGTCACTGGGGGCGGCTCCGAGGACCTGACCTGGCTGCGCAACGCCGGCAACCGGGCCTTGACGGAGCTGGCGAATGCCGTGCTCCGCAGCAACTTCTCGGACCTCTGCTACGGGTACATAGCCTTTCGCCGGGAATGCCTGGAGGTCTTGCAGCTGGCTTCCGATGGTTTCGAAATCGAGACTGAGCTGATTGTGCGGGCGGCCAAAGCCGGCCTGCGCATCGCCGAAGTACCCAGCATCGAACTTGAACGCATATCGGGTGTTTCGAACCTGCAGACGTTCCGTGACGGGTGGAGGGTCCTGCGGACGCTCGCAAGCGAGTCCAGCAACTGGGAGGCGCCCACGGCCGGTGCCCGTCCCGAGGCACTGCGGCGCGTCAAGTACAGCTATCCAAACGTGCGTTTCCCCCGGACCCCCACGGATCCGCAGAGCGTACTGGCACTGGCAGAAGGAGCCTAACGTGTCTAATTCCATTCAACCGCCCACGGTATCCGTGGTCATCTGCTCCTACACAGAGGAGCGTTGGAGCCTTCTGCTGGATGTCATTGACTCCGTCAACAAGCAGAGTCACGCCCCGCAGCAGCTCATTGTGGTGGTGGACCACAATGTGAACCTCTACAAGCGCCTCATCGCCACGGTGAAGGACGTAACCCTCGTGGAAAATTCAGGACCGAAGGGACTGTCCGGAGCCCGGAATACCGGCGTAAGTCTAGTGACATCCGACGTCGTGGCATTCCTGGACGACGACGCCGTTGCAGCTCCCGATTGGCTCGAACGGCTGATGGCGCTCTACGACGACGTCGATGTGCTGGGTGTGGGTGGCCGCGTTGAACCGCTCTGGGAGAGAGGACGTCCCGGCCACTTCGGCGAGGAGCTTGATTGGATCGTCGGGTGCAGCCACCGCGGAATGCCCAAGGTCGCCTCCGAGGTGCGCAATGTTATTGGCGCAAACATGTCCTTTCGGCTCGAAGTCGTACGACAGGTGGGTGGCTTCAACGTTGCCCTTGGGCGTCAGGGCGCTAAGCCCCTGGGCTGCGAGGAAACCGAGATCTGCATCCGGTCCATCATTGGATCCCCAGGTTCGCGCATTGTCTACGAGCCTGCCGCCCTGGTGCGTCACCATGTGCCCGCACACAGAGGCAGCTTCCGCTATATGCTGTCGCGTTCGTGGTCTGAGGGCATTTCCAAAGCACAGGTGAGCCATATTGTGGGCCACAAGCGGGCCCTGGGCCCGGAGCGGCGCTATGTCCGAAGCGTCTTGCCCCGGGCCGTCTTTTCCGGGCTCAGCGATTGGACAACGGGGAGAGACTCCAAAGGCCTTGCGCGAGCCGGGGCGGTGGTGGCAGTTCTGGTAGCCACATCCGCAGGATACGTGCGGGGGCGCCGGCTCGCCCACGTCTCGATGGCACGCCCGACCAGCACAACTCCCCTTCGCTCGCCGTTGAGGGAAGTCCAGTGAGCCAAAGCCTAAGCCAGATGCTCCCAGACGCCCAAGGTCCCGCCCATGAGCTGGTTCCCGCAATGGGCCACCGCGACGACACTGCGGACACCGTCCACACCAGCAACACCAACAACACCATCTGACCGACACCACCCAGACAGGGGACGACAATGCGCACTTCGCAGACCAAGGCACTCCACTTCGACATCCACGGCCGCGTCACGATCAGCGTCGACGCAAAGGCGCCGGCAGCACCCCAACTCCGGAGCATGCTGGCGTGTTTCGCCACGGATGCCGAACGGCCGGCCGACATCGTCGTCGATGACCGGCCTGAGCCCATGCCGGATGCGGGTCTACTCGAGCACGAGCTTGCGTACACGGAGAGCAGCGTGCGTTTCAATGCCGATCGGGTCCAAGTCGTGAGGGACGCAGAGCAATGGCGCATCCACGGGGCGGGCGAGCTGTTGACCTCCGTGGTCCCGGTTCTCGATGCCGCCATGATCGGTCGAGGAGCCGCCATGATCCATGCGGCAACGATGGCCTACCGTGGCCACGCGATCGCGCTTCCCGCCGCCGGAGGGACCGGTAAGACGAGCACCGCCGCCAAGCTGATGCGGCGCGAGGGGTGGTCGTTCATGGGCGACGACTGGGCCTTCCTCGCCGAGGACGCCACGCTGCTCGGCTACGCGAAGCCGATGTTCATCAAGCCGCACCACCGGGCGATCTACCCCCACCTGTTCGAAGGTGTCCGGAAGCCCCTCGTCCCCTCAGGGCTTTCGCAGAGCGTCGGCCGTCTCACCACGCTGGTGCACCCGTACGTCATCCGTTATCCGCGCCTCGCGGACTTCTCCCGCCGGTGGTCGCCGGAGCACCGCATGGTCGAGGCTGGGACCGCATTCCCTGGGCGGGAAGTGACCACCTCGGCCCCACTCGCGGCCGCCATCTATGTCGAGCGCTTCGAGGGCACCCGGACTCGGATCGTAGAGCGGACCACCGATTGGATGGTCGACCGCATGATCGGCAACTTCCACATCGAGATGGCGGGCTTCTCGCAGCAGGTTGTGACCGGCCTGGCGGCCACGTCCGTCGTCCCGTGGCGCGAGCACTTCGCTGCTAAGGGGGTCGTGCTGACCAAAGCGCTCGACGGACGTCCCTGCCACCTGCTGCAGGTGCCCTCCGCGTACTCGGCCGACGAAGCGTCGGACGACATCGTCCGGCATCTCGAGCAGCTGCTGCCGTCGGTCCTCGACGAGCAGGTCTGAGGGGTGGACGCCGTGGACCACCGCCCTGCCGAAGTCACCGCCGTCGTTCCGGCCCGCAACGCGGAACACCTGCTCCCTCGCTGTTTGGAGGCCCTGCGTCAGTCCGGTGTGGCCGAGATCATCGTGGTGGACGGGTGCTCCACTGACCGCACCGTCGACCTCGCCCTCGCGGCCGGTGCCCGGGTCCTGAGTGACGAGGGGCGCGGCCTGCCCTGGGCTCGAACTCTCGGGGTGATGAGCAGCAGCACCCATTGGGTCCTGCTCGTCGACGCCGATGTCGTGTTCGGGCCCACGGGGGTCGCCGACCTGCTCACGGAGCTGGTCGCGGGCGGCTACGACGCCCTCCAAGCCGGTCTAGAGAGTGTCGCTGGACCAGGCTACTGGGGGCAGGCGCTGGCACATCACCATCGCACCGGCCGCAGCCGCAACTGGTTCGGGCTCGTGGCGACGATCGTCGACCGAGACCTGATGCTCAGCATGGGGTTCGACGACTCGTTCAAGTCGGGGGAGGACATCGAGCTGCGTTGGCGAATGCGGGAGTCAGGGCTGCGAACGGGTGTGTCACGCCGGGTCGTCGTCGAACATCGCTTCGCCGCAGACGACTTCGATTTCGCGCTCGACCAGTTCCTCATGGACGGAACGGGACTGGGACGGATGATCCGCAAGCACGGCTGGCGCGGTGCGAGGCTGGCGCTGCTGCCCGCCGCCGCGGCAGTCCGGGGCAGCGCCTTGAGCCTCGCTGCTGGCCAGCCTCGGTGGCTGCGGTACTACGTCGCCTTCTGCTGGTACAACTACGCGGGCCTGGTAAAGGGTTTCGCGTCGTGAGCGCTGAAGGGGGGACCGCTGTGACGGACGCATCGACCGTCCGGCACTCCCCGCTGCGCAGCTCGCTCGGCCTCGTCGTGGCCAAGGCCGCCCAAACGGGCACGGGTTTCGCCTTCTGGGTCGTGGCCGCGAATGCGACGTCCGACCGCGAGGTCGGGCTCACCACGGCCGCGGTCTCGGCGGTGATGATCTGCACTCAGCTCGCGGTGCTGGGCGCCGGTTCGGCCGTGATCGTCGCGGTGGGGCGAGGAGAGTCGCCCGCGCGGGTGCTGGACGCGGCGTTCGCCATCGTGGGGGTAGCCGGGACCGTGCTGGCCCTCGGCTACCTCGTGCTGCAGTCGGCCGCGACGCCGGACACGGCCTCGGTATCGGTTCTCTTCTGGCTGACGTTCCTCGTGGCTGCCGTCACCGGGACTCTGGGCATCGTGCTGGACCAGGCGCTTGTGGCGTTGGGACGCGGTGCCAGCGCGACCTCGAGGTACGCGTTGGGTGGCGGGATCTCACTCGGGGCCGCGGCGCTCGTGGCCTTGTGGGCGCACGGCGCCTCCGCCGACGTTCTGATGGCCTGCTGGACCCTAGGGACGGCCGTGACGTGCGTCGTCGGTGCCGTCCAGCTGCGAAGACTAATCGGCTACCGGCCGCGACCGTCCTTACGTCTGGCGCGCGGCCGTCCACTGCTGGCGCTGGGCATTCCGCACCAGCTCCTCACCCTCACGGAGCGCGCCCCCGGGCTGATGCTGCCACTCCTGCTCGCGCACATGGTAGCGCCAGAGGCCGCTGCCTACTGGTATCCCGCATGGATGATGGCCTGGGCCGCCTACACCGCTCCGATGCTGATGGGCATCGTCCAGTTCTCCGAGGGTGTCCGCGACCCGGACCGCCTAGTGTCGACCACCTTGGCTAGTCTCCGTTGGTCGCTCGCCGTAGGAGGCGTGGCTGCCGCCGTCCTTGTGCTCTTCGCTCACCCGCTGCTCAGTCTGCTGGGGGAGCGGTACGCCGACTCGTCCGCCGGCGCTCTACGGTTGTTGGCGGCCGGACTGGTGCCGTACGCGGTGCTGCAGGCCTACAACGCCGTGTGCCGGGCCCGCGGTCGCTACGCGGAGGCGATCGTGGTCGGCGTGGTGCTCGGAGTAGCCCTCTGCGCCTCAGCGCTGTTGGCCGCCTACAAGGGCCCCACCGCCATGGCCCTTGCATGGCTGGTGGTGCTGTCAATCGGGGCCGCGGCGGTCGGCCTCCGGCTGGTCGCCGTCCTTCGGCGTGTCACGCAGGACGCACGATGACCAGCGCGATGATCATCACGCCCGATACGACCAGCCCCACCCGGGGACGCTGGAAGCCCCGTGATGTGTGGTGCGCACTGGCGGGCGTCGTGTCGCTGGCGCTTGCCGCGGGGGCCGCCTCCACGGTGGCCGTGCCCGTGAACAGCGATTTGGGGTTCGTCGCAGTGCTGCCCTACCCGTTCTGGGCGGGGGTCCTGCTTCTGAACATCGCCTTCGTCGTGGCGCTGCGGGGGGATGCCGAGGGCCCGGCACGCCGCCCGGTCATGATCTGGCTCGTCGCGGTGCTCGTGCTCGTGCTCTTCGGGACCGCAGCCTTCGTGACGGACGTACCGCGGGGTGAGGTCGCGTTCCGTCATCTGGGCATCGCCGACGCCCTCTCGCGCACCCAGGGGATCGACCCGGACATCGACGCGTACTTCAACTGGCCTGGTTTCTTCGCCCTCCTGGCGACGGTGCTCCGGGCGACCGGTCTCGACCCTGTGGCCGTTGCCTTGTGGGCGCCGGTAGTCGACATGGGTCTGTGGCTCGCTGCCCTGGCCGTGCTGACGCGCTACCTGACGAGCGATCCGCGACGGCGCTGGCTCGTGCTCTGGGTCTTCTGCCTCGGCAACTGGCAGGACCAGGACTACTTGTCTCCCCAGGCCTTCGGCTTCTTCCTGTACCTCGTCGTCGTCGCGCTGGTCGTCGGCCCGTTGGCCGCGCGGCCCCCCGTGCTCCGCGGTTTCCGACGCGCCGACCTGGCGGCGTGGTGGCGAGGGCGGTCGGCCGCCGAGCCCCGGCCGGGGCACCGGGTGGGGGCCCTCGCGGTGACCCTCTTGCTCGTCGCGGTCATCTGCGCGAGCCATCAGCTGACGCCGTTTATGGTGCTCATCGCCATCACCGCTCTCACCCTGAGCGGACGTGTCTGGCCCAGCCGGCTGCCCCTGATCACCGGGGTCGTGCTGGCGCTCTGGCTCGTCTACCCCGCGAGTGCATACCTCATCGGGCATCCACCCTTGGCGGACGCAGGACTGCAGGCCGCGACCGCGGCGAACGTCGTCGACCGCATGAGCGGGACCGATGGGCACATGCTCGTGGTGCAGCTTCGGGTCGTTCTCACCCTCGTGCTGTGGGCGCTCGCCGCGGCGGGGGCGGTGCGCGACTGGCGCAGAGGGCGTCTCGACATCCGGGTGGTTCTCCTCGCCGTTACCCCACTGCTGCTCTTCCCCGCGCAGTCGTACGGCGGGGAGATGCTCATCCGCGTCTCGCTGTTCGCGCTGCCCTTCGTGGCCATGCAGGCGTGCTCGGTCCTGCTTCCCACGGATAGCAGCAGACGCCCCTCCTCCCGCGCCGCCGTATGCCTTGCGCTTACTTGCTTCCTGCTGGCCGTGCTGACCGTGACGGGCCGGTTCGGAAACGCCCGGTATGACGTCTTCACCGACGGTGAGATCGCCGCTGTCGCCGCCGTGCAGCGTCTCGCGCCCCCCGGCTCGGCGATCATCTCGGCTGCGCACCCGACACCGTGGCGCAGCGAGGCCTACCTCGAACACCGGTACCGGACCATCGACGAGCTGTGCCCGTCCGACTTGTCGGCGGCGACGTGCGGCCCACTC
Organism: Arthrobacter sp. GW460-12-1-14-TSB2; assembly: GCF_059423525.1. Lineage (NCBI taxonomy): Bacteria > Bacillati > Actinomycetota > Actinomycetes > Micrococcales > Micrococcaceae > Arthrobacter > Arthrobacter sp. GW460-12-1-14-TSB2. The sequence goes on along the minus strand of NZ_JBWKYC010000011.1, from coordinate 139,195 downwards.
GTTTATGGCTACGCCCGGCACAATTCCGCCGGTGCCCTCGTGCTGCTCACGCGTTCGTCGGAGGCGAGTCTCATACTCCAGGGCGCCAGCAGCGCGCGCGGCTTCGCCGAACTGGAGGAGTGGCTGAGCGCTCAGGACGGCGTGGAGCTCGCGTTCAGCAACGTCGACGCACGCGTGTACCGGGTGGCGCCATGAGCGGCGGCGGCGTCAGCCGGCCCACCGTGGCGCTCGGTGTCGCGGCCGTCGCGCTGGCGCTGGTGACGCTCGTCGGGCTGCCGACACCGCTGCAGGCGGTCGCCGCGACAGCCGTCCTCGTGCTGCTCCCGGGGCAGGCACTGGCCCGACTCACGCAGGTGGATGACCTCGCGCTCGGCGCGCTGCTCGTCCTGGCGCTCGGCCTCGCCGCGCTCACGGCGGTGTCTACGGCGATGTTCTACCTCGCTGTGTGGTCGTGGCAGGCGTGCGTCGTCACGATGGGCATCATCACCGTCCTCGCGTGCATGGCACGCGCACGGCAGGAGTCGGCGTCATGATCGATCTGGCGGGACTACTCGCGACTGCCGCCCTGCTCGTCACCCTCGTCGCGCTCGAGGTCCGACGCGCCGGACCGGACACCGCCCGGCCCACACGCCCGAAGCTCCTCGGCCGAACGGTGAGCCCCAAGGTCGTCGCCGTCATGTGGACGATGTACCTGCTCCTCTTCCTTCCACGCGTGCTGGGACTGCTCACGTGAGCCGGACGGCGCGGTGGTGGCTCCTCAGCGACCTCCACCTGGGCGTGGCGGACGACGACCCCCGGTGCCCTGGCAGAATGCTGCCCGAGTTCCTGCGCCGAGACGTGCTCGCAGCCTCCGGTCCGCAGCAGCACGTCGTCTTCATCGGAGACACGTTCGAGCTGGTCGGGTACGCCGAGGACGAGAGCGTGGCACGGCTCGAGTCGATCCTCGCCCGCCACCCCGACACGTTCCGGGCGCTGGAGGCGTGTGCGGCGCGCGGCGTGCAGCTCCACTTCGTGTGCGGTAACCACGACGTGGAGCTGGCCCGGCCCGCCGTTGCCGCCCGCCTGTCGGCGCTGCTGTCACCCCTCGAGCCCGCGCGGGTCCGCGTTCACCCGTGGTTCCTGCACGTGCCCCGTGTGCTCGTGGCCGAGCACGGGCACCAGCACCACGCGCTGCACCGGATACCCGAGCTGCTCCGCACGGCGGTCAATGGCACCGACGAGCTGGACCTACCACCGCTCGCCGCCTGGAACGCCCATCCGTCGAGGTCGCGCCTGACCCGTGCGGGGGCGGTTGCCCGGGCCTGCCTGGCGTCCGAGCGGGCGGAACGCCGCGTCCGGGAGCGCGCGTATGACGAGCTGTTGCAGAACGAGTCGCTACGCCTCGCGCTCGACGAGGCGGCCGTTCGGGAACTGGCGCGCCTGTCCCGGTTTCGGACGGTGTCGGCGCTCCCGCGCACCGCGATCCGCATGGTGCTCGCGGCCGCCGGGCGCAGCATCGCCGGTGACGAGGCTCCTGCTGCAGCGGGCCGGTTCGCGCGTACCCTCGAGGTGCACCGTTCCGGAGTGGCCTGGTACATCTCTGGCCACACGCACAGGGCCCTCGAATCGGAGCTCGAGGCCTGCCCCACCCGGTACGTCAACACCGGCACATGGTGTTCGGACGTCCGCGGTCGCGGACCTGACCAGTCGGACCGTCGGGCGTTCCCGTACGCCGTGGTCGATGTCGCCCGCGACGGCGCCACCAGTGGCGGGCTAAGGTACTGGCGTCCGGACGGTGGCTGAGCCGGACCCGTGTCAGCGCACCGCCCGGCTGCCTCGCCGCCCGGGCTTGCCGACGGCAGGTGTAAAAAGGCAGTGCCGGGACCGCCTCCTCACGGATGACGTCCCGGCACTTGGCGTCTGATGCCAGCCGCGACCTAGTTCAGCGTTAGCACCAGCTTGGGTGCGAGCATGCTGCCGGCCTCCTTGGAGTTGATGTCCACGGCGTCGGTGCTGCTGGAGTCCAAACCAAGTGAGAGCTGTTGGCCGAGCCCACCGGTCAGGGCGCTGACCGTCAGCGGAACGCTGTAGCTGGTGTTGGTCGTTGTCGGGCCGAGCGTGCCGACGATGGTGCCGAGTGCCGGACGGTTGTTGTAAGTGATCCCGCCCTCCGTCCAGCTGTCATCAGCGACCAGCTTGACGTTCTGCTTACCCGTTGACCCGTTCCCGGCGATACGCAGCTCCAAAGTCGCACTCTCCAGGGTCCTGCCCGCATACGCCGACAGGTCGAACTTCACGTACGTGACCTCCACCGGGCTGTTGTCCACACCCAACGTGGTACTCGTCCCATAGTTCGTCCCCGTCGCCACGCTCAAGACATAACTGTCAGCGGTGGCCGTGAGCGTGACTGTCTCGGACGTGCCGCCGCCCCCGGAAGCCGTGGTGAAGTTCCACGTCTCGTCCGACGCCACCGCGTTACCGGCAACATCCTTGACCCCACCGGTGCCGCCCCGGATCGTGGCCGTGTACGTCGTACCCGGCGCCAGGTCCGCATCCGGGTTCAACGTCGCAACCTTGTCCGTGCTGTTGTACGTCACAGCGGCCGGCACCGTCGTCGCCCCAGCCTTCAACGTGAACGTGTCCGATGTGAGCGTCGACGCATCCATCGCCTCCGAGAACGAGCCGGCCGCATTTGCCGTCACCGCCACGCCAGTCGCGCTAGCAACTGGAGACATACCGGTCACGGTCGGAGCGGTCGTATCACTACCCCCACCACCGACGCTCGGGTCGTAAAAGTGCCAGTACCGGCTCGTGGCGTTCACATCGGCCAGCACGAGCACACCGCTATTGGCAGTGCCCCGCGACGCACTGTTGAGGTTCTGCTTCGTTGACGTCACGTTGTGGACATACTGGTCGGCGTCCACGATACGGGCCGTCTTCGCGGTGGTGAAGTTGATGTTGTCCAGCGGCGTGGACTTCTCGTAGGTCGCACCCCCCGAGCTAGTGCAGACACCAGCGTTCGTCGTGCCACCCGGCTTCGGATAGGAAGCGAAAGTACGCAGCATCTGCGTACTTTCATCAATCAAGACGATCACCCGGTTGGGGCACTCCGACACTGCCGCGATCGGGTAGGCCGACCACGTCGTGCCAGTCAATGACAGCAGCTGGATCAGCGGCTGAGGAGCCGACGTGAACGACGTCTTGACGGCGGCGAAAACCCGACCACCTGAGGAGTCCAGCCACTTCAGATTCATGTGGTCATCGCCGCTCTGCTGCCCCGACACCGCCGCCACAGGAGTGGTCCAGTTGGTGTTCGGCGTTCCATCGACGTGGTAGCTCCAGTACATGCCGTCGGTGGAGTCACCGACCTGCCGGCTCCACATCACACCCATATTGCCGGGTCCGAACGCGATCACAGCCGACGTGTCGTCCACAGACACGTTGCTCAACGACGCGGGATGCGGGAATGGCGTCCCCCAGGTCTTGCCATCCGTGCCAGTGACGTTCAGAAAGATTTTGTTCCCCTGCTGCCACGTGGCCCACACCCGACCAGTCGAGTCCTTATCGATGGTCAGGGTCTCAACGCGGTAGTTGTTGATGTTTGTGGAACTCAGCAGCGAGTACGTCTTGCTACTCGAGTCGTAGCTGAAACGCCGCATCGTCGTCGGAAAGTTCGCCTCAGCCGGCAGGCCGTCGTTGATGAACCGATAACTCGCCACATACAGCGTCGTCCCGTCCCACAACACGTCATGATGAGTGTCCGCCCGCGGCTCCGTCGCCACACCCGTATCGACCCACGCGCTCGTCGCGGCATTGAACCGGAAGATATGAAAATCCGAGCTGGCAGTGTCCCACAGGTTCCCCCACCAGACCCCGTCGTTGAACCACAGGGAACTCGTCGCCCGCTTCGTACCCGTCGGTGTCCCCGTCCCCGAATGCGACGGACCTTGAACTCCCACATCACCCTCAGCAGCCGACGCCGCAATCGGCACCACCATGAGACCCACCGCAAGAAGCAGTGCTGTCAGCAGTGCATGGAGTCGCAGATTCCTCGACCCGCCTGGGCGAAGACCAGTCGAGCGGCCACGTCCCCGCCGCATGCTGAGCCGCCGCATGCTGAGCCGGGAAGTCGGAGACGGTTCGAGGACATCAATCGGACGGTGCAAGTGCAGTGGATCCTTATGCGCGGGGATCACACTAGCTAGTCCCGATGCCTCATTCATGATTCGATCCTTCGTTCAGGTGGAGGAGAATCCGCCGCAGGATGCGATGAGGAGCCAGTCTATCGGCGCCGAGAGTTCGAGCTCTACAGGGGTGACTACCTGTTATTAGCGACTTGACTACTTGCTAAACGCCTCCGCGGTGGCGGCTCGCGTCCAGCCGCCGCGCCGGGCTGCACCAGATCCTCGATGAGGTGCGCATCGCGATGCGGCTGCCCCGGCGGCTGCGGGCTAGCGGGAAGGGGCCGGCGTCGGTTGCTGCGGGACATACATGGACGGCGGCGGGGCCGGGAAGGGCTCTGCCGGGTACAGCCCGGCAACCTCCATCATGTAGTTGGCCCACTGCGGCCCGGCAAGCATGTAGCCGTCGATTGACTTGTAGAAGTTGCCGTTGATGGTGACGTTCTGGCCTGCCCGCTGTTGGCCCTCCAGTGTGTCTCCAAAGAACGACGCCGTGGCCAGGCCGGAGGTGTAGCCCGTCACCCAGGTGGCGCCGTTGTTGTTCGACGTCCCCGTCTTGGCCGCCACCGGCACCTTGCTCTGGACCTTCGGGTTGATGTACACGCCGGAACCCATCTTCAGGACGTCCTGGAGCACCGCGTTGACGCCGCGGGCCACCTCGGGCTTGACGGCGGCGCGGCACTGGGAAGACTCGGCCGGATGATGCCGCCCTGCAGGGTCACTGACGTCCGCGATGGCGATGGGGGTGCAGTACCGGCCGTCATTGGCGAACGTGGCAAAGGCGTTGGCCAGGTGCAGGGGAGCCACGCCGATGGCGCCCAGCAGGTTGCCGAGCTGGTGCATGTTGACCTGGGCTCCGTCCAGGCCGCTGTGGAGGCCCACGGTATCCACCATCTTCTGGATGCCGCAGAAGTCCAGCTGTGCGGCTTCAGCGAAGGTCGCCGTGTTGATGGAGTTATACAGGCCGTAGTTGACGGGCATCGGCCGGTAGTAGCCCGGATCGTTGTTCTGGAGATCGTCAGCTGCGCCCTCATTCCGCTGGGCGGTGTTGTAGGCGCCCAGCACCTTTCCGCAACTGGAGCGCCACGGAAAGTCGAGCGGATAGGTCCGCCGGGAAGCGTCGATCACGGCGTTGATGGGTTTGCCCTCGTTCAGCCATTCCGCGAACGTGAAGGGCTTCATGGTGGAGCCTGGCTGGAATCCGCCCGCGCCGTTGAGGTCGTTGCCGTTGGCGTCCTTGGAATCAACGTTGAAGTTCAGCTGGGTGTCGAACTTCCCTTCCGCCGGAAGGAATACCGTGTTCTGCGCCATGGCCAGGATCCTGCCGGAACCGGGCTGGATGGTTACCAGCGAGGCACCCCATTTGTCCGGATTCGCTCCTGCGGTGGCGTCCACCTGGGCCTGGGCGGCGGCCTGCAGCCTGCTGTCCAGCGTGGTGACAATTGTCAGGCCGCCGCGGTACAGCAGCCTCTCCCGGTCGTTGAGGTCCGCTCCGTAGGCCGGATTGTTGAGGATCAGGTGGGACACGTAGTCGCAGAAGTACGGTGCGATGACGGCGGCTGCGCAGCCCTGCCGCCCGGGGGTGATCTTCAGCTCCACCCCCGTGGCCGCGGCGGCGTCGTGCTCGGCCCGGGTGATTTTCCGCTGCTCCAGCATGTTGCCCAGGACCTGGTTGCGGCGTTGCAGGGAGTTCTCCGGGTGCACGGCAGGGTCGTAGAAGGTGGGGCTGTTGACCAGCCCGGCCAGCAGCGCCGCCTGGGGCAGGGTGAGGTCCTTGGCGGAAGAGCTGAAGAAGTGCCGTGCGGCGGCCTCGATCCCGTAGGCGTCCCGGTTGAAGAACACGATGTTCAGGTAGCCTTCGAGGATCTGGTCCTTGGTGAATTTCTTCTCCAGCTCGATGGCGAGCTTCATCTCCCGAACCTTGTCGCCGACGCTCTTCTGGCCGCTGAGAACGACCTGCTGGCCTTGATCCGCGGAAAGATACGACTCATTGATGATGTTCGTGACGTACTGCTGGGTCAGCGTGGACGCGCCCTGGCGGCCGCCCTGGGTGAAGTTGAACGTCAGCGCCCGGAGGATGCCCTGCGGGTCAACCCCGCCATGTTCGTAGAAGCGGCTGTCCTCGATCGCGACTATCGCGTCCTTGATGAACGGCGACATCTGGTCGAGGGTGACGCGCACCCGGTTTTCCGCGTAGAAGGTGGCGATGGGCTGGCCGTCTGCGGTCACCATTTTGGTGGCCTGCGACGGGGGATCGACCGTGAGGTCACCGGGCAGGCTGTTGAAGAACGTGATCGAAGTGCTGACCGTCATGCCGGCCGCAGCGACGCTGGGTGCCACCAGGCTGGCGGCCAGGACCCCGCAGATGGCGCTCACGGCAACAAATCCGACCAGCCTCCACAAGGCTGCGGCCAGACGAGAACCCCATCGCTTCTTCGGCGCCATTATGTCCAGCTATCACGCGTGCCAGTGCCTCAAGGCTACGCCCGGCGGCCGCCCGCCGACCAGAGTCCTAATGCCCACACGCCGGGGGCACGCCGGTGGTCGAGCCTGTCGAGATCGGTTTCGACGAGCTCAACCACCGGCGGGGGCGGTCCGTCAGCTCGCGTAGGGGTCGGCGATGCCTATGTACTGCGTGGTGGTGTATTCGGCGATGCCTTCGGAGCCCCCTTCGCGGCCCAGGCCGGAGTGCTTGACGCCGCCGAAGGGGGCGGCGGCGTTGGAGATGACGCCGGCGTTGAACCCCACCATGCCGAATTCGATCTGTTCGGCCACGCGCAGCAGCCGGTTGAAGTCGCGGCTGTAGAGGTAGGAGGCCAGGCCGTACTCGCTGGCGTTGGCGAGCCGGATGGCGTCCTCCTCCGTGCTGAACGTGGTCACCGGGGCGACGGGGCCGAAGATTTCCTGGCGCAGGATCGCGGCGTCGTTCGGGACGTTCCCCAGCACGGTGGGCAGGTAGAAGTGCCCGGCGCCTTCTGCCGGGGACCCGCCGGTGAGTGCTGTTGCTCCGGCGTCGACGGCGGCGCTCACCAGGGCGTGCACGTCATCGCGGGCGCCGGCATCGATGAGCGGGCCCACCTGGGTGGCCGGTTCGGTGCCGCGGCCGGTGGTGAGGGCGCCCATGGCGGCGGCGAACTTGTCCGTGAATTCGGCGGCCACGGATTCCTGGACCAGGAACCGGTTGGCGGCTGTGCAGGCCTCGCCCATGTTCCGCATCTTGGCGGCCATGGCACCTTCGACGGCTTTGTCCACGTCGGCGTCCCCGAACACGATGAACGGGGCGTTGCCGCCCAGCTCCATGGACGTGCGGAGGACATTGCCGGCGGCGTCGGCCATGAGCCGCTTGCCCACCGGAGTGGAGCCGGTGAAGGAGACCTTGCGCAGCCGCGGATCGGCCAGCAGCGGGCCGGAAATCCCGGACGCGCTGGCGGAGGCCACCACGTTCAGGACCCCCGCGGGCAGGCCGGCGTCGAGCATGGTCTGGGCGAAGTACTGGGCGGTCAGCGGGGTGAGCTTGGCGGGCTTGAGCACCATGGTGCAGCCGGCGGCGACGGCGGGGCCAACCTTGCGGGTGGCCATCGCCAGCGGGAAGTTCCACGGCGTAATCAGCAGGCACGGGCCTACCGGCTTCTTCTGGACCAGGATCTTGTTTTTGCCCTCCGGGGTGGTGAGATAGCGGCCGTAATCCCGGACCGTCTCTTCGGAGAACCAACGGAGGAACTCGGCACCGTACGTGACTTCCCCGCGGGCTTCGGCCAGTGGCTTGCCCATCTCCAGGGTCATCAGCAGGGCAAAGTCATCGGCCCGTTCGGTCACCAGGTCGAAGGCGCGGCGCAGGATTTCGGCGCGCTCACGGGGTGCCGTCCTGGCCCAGGAAGCCTGCACCTTCTCGGCCGCGTCAAGGGCGGCCAGAGCGTCCGCGCTGGTGGCGGACGCCAGGGTGGCGAGTACCTCCCCGGTGGCGGGATCGTGCACGTCGAACGTGCCGCCGTCGGACGCCTCCGACCACTGCCCGCCGATCAGCAGGCCGGTGGGGACGGAAGCGAGGAGTGCGGCTTCCCGCTCAGGGGTGACGGCAGGGGAAAGTGCAGGGGAAAGAGTCACGGAAAGTCCTTAAGCTTGGTGGCTGTTAGTAGCTGGCGGGGGTTTCGCCGGCACCAGCCGGGACGAATTCGGCAGCGAGTGCCTCGGAGCCGCGGGCCAGGAGCGCCACGTCGGCGCCCACCAGCACAAACGTGGCGCCGGCTGCCAGGTAGCTGCGGGCTACGTCCTTGTTGAAGGCGTTGACACCCGCTGGCTTCCCCGCCGCTGTGGCGGCGGCGAGGCAGCGTTCGACGGCGGCGCGCACCTCCCGGTGTTCCTGCTGTCCCAGTACGCCCATGGAGGCGGCGAGGTCGGACGGTCCAAGGAAGATGCCGTCCACGCCGTCCACCGCAAGGATCTCCTGCACCGCTGCGACGGCGGCTTCGGACTCGATCTGGACGGTGAGGCTGACGGTGTCGGAAGCGCGGGCGAGGTAGTCCGGGATGCGGTTCCACCTCGACGCCCGGGCAAGGGCGGAGCCCACGCCGCGGACACCGCGGGGAGGGTACCGGGTGGCGGCCACCGCGGCTTCGGCCTCGGCGGCGGAGTTCACCATGGGCACCAGCAGGTTCTGGACGCCGAGGTCCAGGTACTGCTTGATCACCACGGTGTCGTTGACCGGCGGCCGGACCAGGGTGTGGACCGGGTAGCCGCGGACGGCCTGCAGCTGGGACAGGATGGATTCCAGGCCGTTGGGGCTGTGCTCGGCGTCAATCAGCAGCCAGTCCAGCCCGGCCCCGGCGCACAACTCGGCCACCAGCGGGCTGCCGGAACAGACCCACATCCCGGCCAGGGGGCGGTCCGCAGCGGCTAGGGCGTCCCGGAACGTGGCGTCCGGGTCTACTCGAAGCGGCATGTGACAACTCCCAGGGGGCCGTAGTCGGCGTGCACGGTGTCGCCCTGGTAGACCCAGAGCGGGCGGGTGAAGGAACCGGCCAGGATGATGTCCCCGGCCTTCATCCCGTCACCGTGGGCGGCGATCTTGTTGGCCAGCCAGTGCACACCGTTGGCGGGGTGGTCCAGGACCCCCGCCGCCACGCCGGTCTCCTCCACGGTCTGGTTCTTGTAGAGGATGGCCGAGACCCAGCGGAGGTCGACGGCGTCGGGCTTGACCGGACGGCCGCCCACCACCATGGCCCCCATCGCGGCGTTGTCCGCGATGGTGTCCACGATGGTCCGGCCCTCCATCTCGATCCTGGAGTCCAGGATCTCGAGGGCCGGGACCACGTAGTCGGTGGCGTTCAGGACGTCGAAGATGGTGCAGCCCGGGCCCTTGAGTGCGTCTTTCAGCACAAACGCCAGTTCCACCTCCACCCGCGGATGCGTGTAGCGGTCCCATTGCACGGAACAGCCGGTTTCGAGGACCATGTCATCGAAGATGGCGCCGTAGTCCGGTTCGGTGATGCCCGTGGCGGCCTGCATGGCCTTGGACGTGAGGCCGATCTTGCGGCCCACGAGCTTCCGGCCGGCATCCTCGTTCCGGTTCCGCCACAGCTGCTGCACGGCGTAGGAATCCTCCACCGTCATGTCCGGGTAGCGGGACGTCAGCCGGGGCACCGGCTTGCGGTTCCGGCCGGCCTCGAGCAGCTCGTCCGCGATGGCCTGGATCGTCTTGGCATCCAGCATGGCTACAGCTGCGCCCCGAGCTTGAAGCCCGTCCGGTCACCGTCGGGGGATCCGTCCTTGCGGGTGTAGGAAAAGCCGTCGGCGCCCACGGTCACTGCCATCTCAGAGGCGTCGGTGCGCTGGATGACGGGCTGCGGGTTGCCGTCGAGGTCCAGGACCAGGGAGGCCTCGGTGTACCAGGACGGGACCACGGGGTTGCCCCACCAGTCGCGGCGCTGGTTGTCGTGGACGTCCCAGGTGATGGTGGGGTTGTCCGGGTCGCCGGTGTAGTAGTCCTGGGTGTAGATCTCGATGCGGTGGCCGTCCGGGTCCAGGATGTAGAGGTAGAACGCGTTGGACACGCCGTGCCGGCCGGGGCCGCGTTCGATCCGGTCGCTGATGCGCAGGGCGCCCATCTTGTCGCAGATCTGGATGATGTTGTGCTTCTCGTGCGTGGCGAAGGCGACGTGGTGCATGCGCGGGCCGTTGCCGCCGGTGAGCGCGGTGTCGTGGACGGTCTGCTTGCGGTGCATCCAGACGGCGTAGGAGACGCCGTCGGAATCCTGGATGTCTTCGGAAACGCGGAAGCCGAGGTCCTCGAGGTACTTGCGGCCGCGGGGCACATCCGGGGTGACCTGGTTGAAGTGGTCCAGCCGGACCAGTTCGCCGGCGGAGTAGAGGTCGTAGCGCTGGGTGAGGCGTTCCACGTGCTCCACGTCGTAGAAGAATTCGTACGGGAAGCCGAGCGGATCCTCCACGCGGACGGAGTCGCCGATGCCCTTGGTGAAGCCTTCCTTGCGGCGTTCGGTGCGGCAGCCCAGTTCCTTGTAGTAGGCCTCGGCGGCGTCCACTTCGGCGGGGGACTTCACCCGGTAGGCAAAAGCGGCGACGGCGGCGATGGGACCCTTGCGCAGCACCAGGTTGTGGTGGATGAACTCCTCGAGGGAGCGCAGGTAGATGTTGTTCTCGTCTTCTTCGGTGACGTGCAGGCCCAGGAGGTCAACATAGAACTCGCGGGACTTGGCGAGGTCCGTGACCACGATCTCCATGTAGGCGCAGCGGACGATGTCCGGAGCGGGGACGGAGGGCTTCGGGATGACGTTGTTCATGGTGTTCTCTCTTCTTTGAAAGGGGCCGTGTTGGTCTGTGGGTGCCGGTACTAGGCGCCGAATTTGGGGGTGTGGACGGAACCGAGCGTGATGTGCACGGCCTGCTGGTCGGTGTAGAAATCGATGGAGCGGTAGCCGCCCTCGTGGCCCAGGCCGGAGGCCTTGACGCCGCCGAACGGGGTGCGGAGGTCGCGGACGTTGTGGCTGTTGAGCCACACCATGCCGGCCTCCACATTCTGGGAGAAGTTGTGCGCCCGGGTGAGGTTCTGGGTCCAGATGTAGGCCGCCAGGCCGTACTTGGTGTTGTTGGCCAGGGCGAGGGCTTCGTCGTCGTTCTCGAAGGGGGTGATCGCGACCACCGGGCCGAAGATTTCCTCCTGGAAGATCCGTGCGTCGGGGGCGACGTCGGCGAACACGGTGGGGGCGATGTAGTTACCTTCCGGGAGGTGATCCGGGCGGCCGCCGCCGGCCAGCAGCCGGCCTTCGGACTTGCCGATCTCCACGTAGGAGGCCACCTTCGCGAAGTGCTCCGGGTGGACCAGGGCACCTACCTGCGTCTTGGGATCATGCGGATCGCCGACGACGATGTTCTTGGCGCGGGCGGCGTACTTTTCGCAGAACTCGTCGTAGACGGCCCGCTCCACCAGGATGCGCGAGCCGGCGGTGCAGCGCTCGCCGTTGAGCGAGAAGACGCCGAAGAGCGCGGAGTCGATCGCGGCGTCGAGGTCGGCGTCGGCGAACACCACGCACGGGGACTTGCCGCCGAGTTCCATGGAGAGGCCCTTGAGGTTGGCTGCCGCGTTCCGGAAAATGGTTTGGCCCGTGGTGGTCTCGCCGGTGAAGGAGATCAGCGGAACGTCCGGATGCTTGACCAGGGCGTCTCCCGCTTCCTCGCCGAGCCCGTTGACCAGGTTGAACACGCCGTTCGGCAGGCCTGCGTCCTTGAAGATGGTGGCCCAGAGCGAGGCGGAGAGCGGAGTGAACTCGGCCGGCTTGAGGACCACGGTGTTGCCGGTGGCCAGGGCCGGTGCGAGCTTCCAGGACTCCAGCATGAACGGGGTGTTCCAAGGAGTGATGAGGCCGGCGACGCCGATCGGCTTGCGGTTCACGTAGTTGATCTGCGATCCGGGGACCTTCATGGCATCGTCGAACTGGGCGACGATCAGGTCCGCGAAGAAGCGGAAGTTCTCTGCGGCCCGGAGTGCCTGGCCCTTGGCCTGGGTAATGGGCAGGCCGGTGTCGAAGGTCTCGAGTTCGGCCAGGCGCTCCTCCTGGGCTTCGACGGCGTCCGCGATCTTGTTCAGGATGCGGGCGCGTTCGCGCGGCTTCATCTTCGGCCAGGGCCCGTTCTTGAAGGCTTCGCGGGCCGCGGCGACGGCGAGGTCGATGTCCGCTTTCTGCCCGGCGGCGGCGGTGGCGTAGTTGGTGTTGGACACCGGATCCAGGACGTCGAAGGTCTTGCCGCCCACGGAGTCAACGAATTCACCGTTGATGTAGTGCTGGATGTGGGTGGGAAGGTCCTGCGGGACGTAGTGGGCTGTGGTTTCTGCGGCAGTCGTCATCATTGAGTCCTAACGGTGGTCATTACTGCTTGGTTTGTGCGAGGTAGGCGTCCAGGGTGGCGCTGCGGTGGAGCCGTGCTGCTTTTTCGATGGTGTCGGCGTCGGCGCCGGTTTCGATGAGCTTCAGGAGGGCCTCGTGCTCGTCAACCGAGTCGTGCGCCCTGCCGGGCACGAACCGGAACGTGGAGGACCGAAGGGACGCGAGCCGGTTCCAGCCGCGGTGGACGAGGTCCAGGATGTGCGGGTTGGGACAGTGCTCAAACAGGACACTGTGGAAGTCCTGGTTCAGCCGGGTGAAACGGACGGGGTCGAAGTGCTGCAGGCAGTCGCGCATTTCCTCGTTCACGGCCCGGGCCCGGGCCACGTCCGCCGCCCCGATCAGCGGCGCTGACAGGGCCGTGGCCGCACCCTCCACGATGCTCAGGGTCTGCATCGTATAGAGGTATTCGGTGGGGTCAATCCCGGAGACCGTGGCGCCGATGTTCCGCTCGAATTTCACCAGGCCTTCGGCTTCGAGGCGGCGGATGGCTTCGCGGACCGGCACGACGCTAACGCCCAGGTCCTCGGCGATCTTGGCCAGCACCAGCCGGTAGCCGGGGGAGTAGGTGCCGTCCACGATCCGTGCCTTGACTGCCTTGTAGGCCTGCTCGGACTTGCTGCCTGCCAGCCCGGTTCCGGCGGTGGCCGTCTCAGTCATTGGCTTTGCCTGCTTCCCACTGCTCGTACTTGCCGCGCCACTCAGCATTCAGCGGGTAGAGGCCGTCCACGCTGTGGCCCTGCTGCACCATTTCGGCGATGAAGACCTCCTCGCGTTCCTGCGCGATGGAATCGTCAGCAAGCTCTTCGGCGAGTGCCGGCGGGATCACCAGGATGCCGTCCGAATCGGCCACGATGATGTCCCCGGGCTGCACGGTGGTGCCGCCGCAGGCGATGGTGATGTCGGTGTCCCAGGGGATGTGCCGGCGGCCCAGCACCGCGGGGTGGGGGTTGGCGTAGTACGTGGGCATGTCCATGGCCGCCACCGCGGAGAAGTCCCGAACGCCGCCGTCGGTGATGATGGCGGCGGCGCCGCGGACCTGGGCGCGGAGGGCCAGGATGTCGCCGATGGTACCGGTGCCCTTTTCCCCGCGGGCCTCCATCACCAGGATCTCGCCCTCGTTGACCGAATCGATGGCCTTCTTCTGGGCGTTGAATCCGCCGCCGTGGGTCTTGAAGAGGTCCTCGCGGTTGGGTACGTAGCGCAGGGTCCGGGCCAGGCCCACGATCCGCTTCTCCGGCCGGGTGGAGGTCAGGCCGTCGATGCTTACATTGTTCAGTCCGCGTTTGCGCAGCTGGGAGGACAGGGTGGCGGTGCAGACACTTTCCAGCTTGGCCTTCAGCCCGGGGGAGAGGACGGGCCCGACGGCGGCAGCCGTCGCCTCTGCTGGCTGCGCTGAGAGGCCGGCCGCTTCGCGGGAACCGTACGCTTCCTCCCGCTGGAGATCATCGGTCCTGGGCCGCGCGCCGAAGTCCGCGAACGGCGTCGTGCCTTCCTCCACCCGGGTGACCAGGCGGCCGGTGGTGAGGCCGGTGGCAGCGCCGCCCGCCGTCGTCGTACTGGTGCTGACTTCAACCTCGACGACGTCGCCCGGCTTGGCCACGGAGGCGCCGGCCGGGGTGCCGGTGAGGATGATGTCGCCCTCTTCGAGGGTGAGCAGCTGGGAGAGGTCCGCGACGAGCCGCGCGAACGGGAAGAGCAGGTCTTCGGTGGTGTCGTCCTGGACCAGGCTGCCGTTGTGCCACGTGCGGACGCGGAGTTTGGCGGGGTCGACGGCGTCTGCCGCGATCAGGCCCGGGCCCACCGGCGTGAAGCCGTCGCCGCCCTTGGAGCGGAGGTTGGATCCCTTGTCCGCGTAGCGGAGGTCGTAGACGCCGAGGTCGTTGCTGGCGGTGACCCACTCGACGTGGCTCCAGGCGTCCGCAATACCCACGCGGCGGGCCGGCTTGCCGATGATCAGGGCGATCTCGCCTTCGAAACCGAGGAGTTCGCAGCCGGCGGGCCGTTCCACCGTTGAGGGGGCTTCCGCCGAGCCGATTGCCAGCGAGGACGACGGCTTCAGGAAGTAGGAGGGCTGCTCCGGGGTGCGGCCGCGCTGGGCTGCCCGGCTGGGGTAGTTGATGTGCACCGCGATGACCTTGCGGGCCGCGGCCAGGATGTGGTCGGTGACCTGTTCCAAGTGTTACTCCTCATCGAGTACGAAATCGTATACGATAACTATCACCTAGGAGCCCCCTGGCGTCAACCCCTGATTTCCGGGGGTCTTTACGGGCACTTGTAACGCAGGTCATATCTGCGTACAGTTTCGAATGAGCAGTAGATTTCTATTATCGAACTAGTAGTTCTGATATCGAACACATATGACGGCAAAAGACAGCCACACAACGAAGTGAGGAATCCCCGTGCATTTCCACCACCACGGCTACGTATCCGGTGACCCGCGAGTCCAGCCGGCCGCCGGCGTCGGCGTCAACCGGCCCGAGCAGCTTCCCGACGAAGTGGACGTTCTCATTGTGGGTACCGGGCCCGCGGGCATGCTTACCGCCGCGCAGCTGTCCCAGTTCCCCGGCATCACCACCCGCATCGTGGAGCGCCGCCCCGGACGCCTCGAGATCGGCCAGGCCGACGGCATCCAGGCGCGAAGCGTCGAAACCTTCCAGGCCTTCGGCTTTGCCGAGCGGATTATTGCCGAGGCCTACCGGATCACTGAAATGGCGTTCTGGAAGCCGGACCCGCAGAATCCGGCGAACATCGTCCGCGCGGCCCGCACCCTGGACGATCCGCACGGGATCAGTGAGTTCCCGCACCTGATCGTCAACCAGGCCCGTGTTCTCGACTACTTCGCCGAAGTCATGGCGAAAGCCCCCACCCGCATGACGCCGGACTACGGATACGAGTTCCGCGCACTCCAGGTCGGCGAGGGGGAGTACCCCGTTGCTGTGACGCTGGTCCACACCTCCGGCGCCGACGAAGGCCGGGAACGTGTCGTCCGGGCCAAATACGTGGTGGGCGCGGACGGCGCGCGGAGCAAGGTGCGGGACTCGATCGGCTGCACCATGGCCGGCGACCAGGCCAACCACGCCTGGGGCGTTATGGACGTACTCGCCAACACCGACTTCCCGGACATCCGCCTGAAGTGCGCCATCCAGTCCCACGACGGCGGCAGCATCCTGCTTATCCCGCGCGAGGGCGGCCATCTCTTCCGCATGTACGTGGACCTCGGCGAGGTGGCCGCGGACGACCGGGGGGCCGTCCGCAAGACCTCCATTGAACAGATCATCGCCAAGGCCAACGCGATCGTCCACCCGTACAAGGTCGACGTGCGCAACGTGGCATGGCACAGCGTCTACGAGGTGGGCCACCGTCTCACCGACAGGTTCGACGACGTCCGCCCGGAGGAACTCGGCACCCGGACGCCCCGGGTGTTCATCACTGGCGACGCCTGCCACACGCACAGTGCCAAGGCGGGCCAGGGCATGAACGTCTCCATGCAGGACGGCTTCAACATCGGCTGGAAGCTGGGCCACGTGTTGGAGGGCCGCAGTCCGGAAACCCTGCTGTCCACCTACTCCGCCGAACGCCAGGTCATCGCGAAGAACCTCATCGACTTCGACAAAGAGTGGTCCACGCTCATGGCGAAGAAGCCCGAAGAATTCGCGTCCCCCTCGGAGCTCGAGGATTTCTACGTGAGCACTGCCGAATTCCCGGCCGGCTTCATGACACAGTACGTTCCTTCGATGCTGATCGGCGAGCCCGCGCACCAGGAACTGGCCGCCGGATTCACCATCGGCAAACGCTTCAAGTCTGCGCCGGCGGTGCGGGTGTGCGACACGAACCCGCTGCAACTCGGCCACCAGGCCTCGGCGGACGGCCGCTGGCGAATCTACGTCTTCGCTGACGCGGCCGCGCCCGGGCAACAGTCGCCCACCGCCGACCTTGCCGAATGGTTGGCCAACGCGCCAGACTCCCCGCTGGCCGCAACCCCGTCGGGAGCCGACCCGGACGCCTGGTTCGATGTGAAGGTGATCTACCAGCAGGACCACACGAACATCGACATCAACACGGTGCCGGCCGTCTTCAAGCCCCAGGTGGGGCCGTTCAAGCTCACGTACCTGGAGAAGGTCTACGGCACCATTCCGGCGTCGGACATTTTCGAACTGCGCGGCATTGATCGCGGCGGCGTGATGGTGGTGGTCCGGCCGGACCAGTACGTGGCGAACGTCCTGCCGCTGACGGCAACAGCCGAGCTGGCCGCGTTCTTCGCGCCGATCCTGGCGGCAGGCAAGCCCGTCCCCGCCACATAGGCGTGGCCCGCTTTCAGGCGGCGGTGGCCTGAGTCGTCCGGTAGTCTGCGGCTGCGTAGACGCCCAGGATGCGCACCTCGGTGGTGAAGAAGTCCAGTTCCTCCAGGGCGAGCTTGAGCGGCAGGTCCTCCGGGTGGCCCTCGACGTCGGCCATGAACATGGTGGCGGCGAACTCGTTGCCCACCATGTAGCTTTCCAGCCGCGTCATGTTCACGCCGTTGGTGGCGAACCCGCCCAGCGCCTTGAAGAGGGCGGACGGAACATTGCGGACCCGGAACAGGAAGCTGGTCACAGCCGGTCCGGGCAGTTCCTCCCTGGTCGGCAGTTCCTTTTCAGGTGCCAGGACTACGAAGCGCGTGGTGTTGGAGGGGTCATCCTCAACCCGGGAGGCCAGCACCTCGAGGCCGTAAATGCTGGCTGCGAGCGGGGGAGCGAGGGACAGCTTGGCGGGGTCATTCCACTCCCGGACTTCCCGGGCGGAACCTGCGGTGTCTCCGGCAATCACGGGGCGCAGCCCGGCTTCGCGGATGAGCCGCCGGCACTGTCCCAGGGCATGGATGTGGCTGTGGACCTCGGTGGCCGCTTCGATAGTGCTGCCGGGGATGCCCAGCAGGTCGAAGTGAATGGGCAGGAAGAACTCGCCCACGATCTGCAGGCGGGACTGCGGCAGCAGGATGTGGATGTCCGCCACCCGGCCGGCGATCGAGTTCTCGATCGGGATCATGGCGAAATCGGCGGCTCCCGTGGACACCAGTTCGAAGGCATCTTCAAAGCTGGCGCACGGAACGCTTTCCACCTCGGGGAACATCTGCATGCACGCGATATTTGAGTTGGCGCCGGGCTCGCCCTGGTACGCAATTTTCTGGGTCACGATCCGTATGGTTTCACGACCTGCCCCCGCGCGCCCAAGTAACTCGCATTTAACGTCGCCATTCCGGGGTTTCACGACGTTAAATGCGAGTCAGTTGGGGACTGGGCCGGTCCTGGGTCAGCCGAGCGCCAGCCGCATCGAGACCTGGTACCGGTCCGAGCGGTACGTCGAGATGGAGTACTCGATGGGTGTGCCGGGGTCTTCCTGGCCGGTAAACGAACGGCGCCTGAAGAGGAGCACCGGTGCCCCGGGCTCGATGTCCAACAGGGCCGCCGTGTCCTCCGGGGCTGCGGCGGCCTCCACGGTCTGTTCCACATGCTGCACCGGATGGCCGGACGCGGCGAGGACGCGGTACAGCGACCCCGTCAGGTCCTCCGAGAGCAGGTCCGGCAGGAGCCGGGGCGGCAGCCAGGATTCGTCCACGCTGACGGGCGCCCCGTTTGCCAGCCGCAGCCTACGGACCTGGTAGGCCTCCTGCCCCGGCGGCAGTCCCAGGTGCTCGGCCGCCGCCGCCGGCGGCTCCGCGGTGGAGGCAGTAATGACGCGGGTGCTGGGTTCGAAGCCGGCCGCCCGCATGTCCTCATTGAAGGAGGCCAGGTGCAGGGTTGAGCGGACCAGTCCGTGCGAGACGAAGGTCCCCTTGCCCTTGATCCGGACCAGGGCTCCGTCCTGGACGAGGTCCGAGATGGCCCGGCGCACCGTGATGCGCGAGACCCCGAACTGCTCCTCCAGTTGGCGTTCGCCCAGCAGGGCGTCCCCGGGCCGCAACGTGGTGGCCACCAGATCCTGGAGCTGCCTGCGCACCCAGACGTGTTTGAGTTCCCCTGCCGTATCCATGTCCCTATTTTTCCGGAATTTTCCCGGGCAGACTGAACAGGTGCCCGCCGGCTTCCACCCGGCTGCCTGAAGCCGGAGGTTCAATGGCGTCCGGTGCGCTGTCCAGGATCACCACAGGACTGCACATGCTGAGGTTTTTCGAGCGGACAAGCGCGACGTCAACGCTGATCATGGGGTCGCCGGCGCGCACCTGGTCGCCCTTCTGCGCCAGCACGCTGAAGCCCTCGCCCTTCAGCCCGACCGTATCGATGCCCACGTGGACCAGCACTGCCGGCCCCGAGGCGTGCTGGACGATGTAGGCGTGCGGCATGACCTTGATGACCTTGCCGTCCAGGGGCGCGACGGCGGTGAGCACCCCGGCGTCGTCGTCCGGAATGACCGCGGCGCCTCCGCCGACAAGCCCCTTGGCGAACACCGGGTCCGGCACTTCGCTGAGCGGGATGAGCCGGCCGGGCAGGGGCGAGGCCACACTGATGGCCCCCTTCTGCGTGGCCCCGGCGGGTGCGGCCCCGCTTACCTCAGCTGTGCTTACCTCAGGCGTGCTCACATCAGGTCCTGGATGTCTTCTGCCAGGCTTTCCGCCTCGGGCCCCACCACAACCTGGACCACCGTGCCGGACATCATCACGCCGTGGGCGCCCGCGGCTTTGAGGGCTGCCTCGTCAACCTTTCCGGCATCCACCACTTCGGTGCGCAGGCGGGTGATGCACCCTTCGATCTCTTCAACGTTCTCTGCCCCGCCCAGGGCGGCGAGGATGATTTCTGCTTTGGACATGTCCACTCCTGTTGGTCGTTTCGCGGTGAGTCCGGCCGGCTCTGAAGCTTTTTTCCTGCCTGAGGTTGACAACTAAGCCCGGTGCACTTCACAGTGATGATTGTCACTGGTTATAACCAGTTAGCAAAACTCTACTGAATCCCGCATCCCCGCACAAGCACCGCCTTTTCGAAACGAGGAACCCATGTCCACGGAAAACCCGTCCGCTTCCGCCGGGGCAGGCCCGCTGGCCGCACCGGCCCCGGGCAAGGCCAAGGGCAGCGGCAAAGCGCTGCAGAACCTCCAGCGCTTCGGCCGCAGCCTCATGCTCCCCATCGCCGCCCTTCCCGCCGCAGCGCTCCTCCTGCGCCTGGGCCAGGACGACCTGCTGGGCAGGTTCGAAGGCCTGACCACCGTTGCCCAGGTGATCGGCGCCGCCGGCGGCGCCCTGTTTGAGAACCTTCCGCTGCTCTTCGCCGTCGGCATTTCCTTCGGCTTCGCCAAGAAGGGCGACGGATCAACGGCGCTGGCCGCCGTCGTCGGCTTCCTGGTCCTGACCAACGTCTTCAAAGTCATGGCGCCGCTGGTGCTGGGCGCCGCCCCGGAGGGCGGCAAGGATCCGGTCATCAACTACGGCGTGCTCGCCGGCATCGTGATGGGCCTGACCACGGCGTGGCTGTGGCAGAAGTTCCACCGGACCACCCTGCCGGACTGGCTTGGATTCTTCGCCGGCCGCCGCCTGGTGCCCATCCTGACCTCGTTTGCCGCCATCATCATCGGCGTGGTCATGGCCCTCATCTACCCCTTGTTCAACTCCGGACTGACAGCCGTGGGCAACACGGTGGCGGACAACACGGTGGTGGGCAGCGGCATTTACGGCACGCTCAACCGGTTGCTCATCCCGCTGGGACTGCACCACATCCTGAACTCGATCGTCTGGTTCATCATCGGCGACTACAACGGCGCCCACGGCGACCTGAACCGGTTCTTCGCCGGTGATCCCTCCGCTGGCGTCTTCATGACCGGGTTCTTCCCCATCATGATGTTCGCCCTGCCCGCGGCCGCGCTCGCCATCTGGCACGAAGCCAAGCCCTCCCAGAAGAAGATCGTGGGCGGCGTGATGCTCTCCACCGGCCTCACCGCCTTCCTCACCGGCATCACCGAACCGCTGGAATTCTCCTTCATGTTCGTGGCCTGGCCGCTCTACATCGTCCACGCCGTCCTGACCGGAACGTCCATGATGCTGGTCAACTTCCTGGGGATCCACCACGGGTTCGGCTTCTCCGCCGGTGCTATCGACTACGTCCTCAACTTCGGGATCGCGCAGAATCCGCTCTGGCTGGTGCCCATCGGCCTGGGCTACGCGGCCGTGTACTACGTGGTGTTCCGCTTCGTGATCAGGCGCTGGAACCTCCGCACCATGGGGCGCGAAGATGAAACCGACGAGAACGGTTCGATGGCCAAAGCCGATGCAAGCTGACCCCGCTGTGGGGCCGGATCAGCCCACGCAAGAGAGCGGCGGCGGGCTGGGGCTGCGTGGCCGCCTCGTCACCGGCCGGGCCGGGGACGGTGTGATCGAAGACGGCACCGTGGTGATCGCCGGGGGGAGCGTCGCGTGGTGCGGCCCGACGGCGGAGCTGCCCGCCGGCGTCGACGTCGAAACAACGCAGGTTCCGGTCATCCTGCCGGGGCTGGTGGACGTGCACTGCCACGGCGCCGTGGGCCACACCTTCTCCGCGGATGCCGACGGCGCCCGCCGGGCGGCGGGTTACCTCGCCGGGCAGGGTACGACGTCGGTGCTCGCCTCGCTCGTTTCGGCGCCGTCGGATGTGCTGCTCGAGCAGATCACGGCGCTGCGCGAGCTGGTGCAGGACGGCACCCTGGCCGGCCTGCACCTGGAAGGACCGTTCATCACCAAGAGCATGTGCGGAGCGCAGGACCCGGCGGCCATCATCGACGGCGACCCGGTGCTCCTGCAGGAGTGGCTCGAAGCGGGGCACGGTACGGTGCGGTCCATCACGCTGGCACCGGAAACACCGCACTTTGCCGAACTCGTGGCCCTGTGCCGGGACTACCGCGTGGTTCCGTCGCTCGGCCACACCGGTGCCACGGCGGCGCGGACCCGGGAAGCCCTGGGCGGCGCCCTAGACAACGACGGCGCCGGCCCGGTGACCCGAGACGACGGTCCCTGGTCCGCCACACACCTGTTCAACCGGATGCCCGCACTGGGCCACCGGACACCCGGACCCATTCCCGTCCTGCTGCAGGCCGCACGGCAGTCACCGGGCCGGATGGTCCTGGAACTGGTAGCCGACGGCGTGCACCTGGACCCGGAGATCGTCCGTATGGTCTTCGGCCTGGTGGGCCCGGGCTCGATCGCGCTGATTACGGATGCCATGGCAGCGGCGGGAATGTCCGACGGCCACTACACACTCGGCAGCCTGGACGTGCTGGTCCGGGACCGGGTGGCGCGCCTGGTCCCCGCGGAGGGTGATGCCCGGCCCGGTGCGATCGCCGGGGCAACGAGCCTGCTGCTGGAAAATGTGCGCCGCTGCGTCGAATGGGGCGTGCCCCTGGCCGACGCCGTGACGGCGGCCTCGGCCACACCTGCCCGCCTAATGGGCTTGGACCGGCCGGAATCCGCGCAGATTGGTTCCCTCACCACGGGGTACCGCGCCGACATCCTGGTGACCACCGAAAAACTCGAACTGCTGCAGGTCTACCGGGCCGGCACACCACTGACGCAGGAAAGGAAAACGCGTGCAGATTATTCTGTGTGAGTCCGCGGACCACGTAGGGGGCCGGGCCGCTGACATCATCGAAGCCCGGGTCCGCCAGGGCCCGGCCGTCCTCGGGCTCGCCACGGGCGGTTCGCCGAAGTCCACGTACCAGGAGCTGATCCGCCGGCACCGTGAAGAGCAGCTGGGCTTCAGCCAGGTCACAGCCTTCACACTGGACGAATACGCCGGGCTGCCGCCGGAGCACGAACAGAGCTACTACTCCACCATCCGGCGGGAATTCGTCGACCACGTGGACCTGCCGCTGGGGAAACTCATGACCCCGCACGGGGATGCTCCGGACCTCGTCGCGGAAGCCGACCGCTATGACGCAGCCATCACGGCCGCCGGCGGGGTGGACATCCAGATCCTGGGCATCGGCGCGAACGGCCATATCGGGTTCAACGAGCCCACCTCGTCACTGGTCTCGCGCACCAGGGTGAAGACGCTTGCCGGTGCCACCCGCGCCGACAACGCGCGGTTCTTCCCGGCCGGCGACGTTCCCCGGCTCTGCCTGACCCAGGGGCTGGGGACCATCCGCGAGGCCCGGCTGGCGGTGCTCGTGGCCATGGGGGAGAACAAGGCTGATGCCGTCCAGGCCATGGTGGAAGGACCGGTCAGCGCACACTGCCCGGCTTCGGTGCTGCAACTGCACCGCCGGGCAGTGGTCATCCTGGATCCGGCGGCCGCCTCCCGCCTGAGCCTGCTGGACTACTACCGCGAGGCCCAGGAGTTCAACGACCAGCTGGGCCAAACGCCCACCCGGCCCTGGCTGCGGCAGCCGGCCTAGGACAACACAAAGAATCCGAGGATTGTCCGCGGTCACCTACCTTGACGGAAGGGCGCGGCGGACAAGCCTCGGATTCTTGACGGGAGCAGCGGCTAACTTCTTTTCCCGCGCCCTGCCCGGGGACCTTAGGCGCGGTGGGGCGAACCGAGTTCCACGGGCTCTTCGTCGCTGAGGTAGGCGGCCTCGGAGTGCGCGGCGATGTCGATGCCGCGCAGTTCATCGGCCTCGTGGATGCGCAGGCCCATGGTCATGTTGAGGACCTTGGCGATGATCCACGTAACCACGAAGGAGTAGGCGAGTACGGCCAGCGTGGCGACCGTCTGGATCCCGAGGAGCTCAAAGCCGCCGCCGTAGAACAGGCCGTTCGCCTTGTTGGGGGCGGCCTCGGTGGCGAAGAAGCCGATCAGGAGGGTTCCCAGGATGCCGCCCACCAGGTGGACGCCCACCACGTCGAGTGAATCGTCGAAGCCGAGCCGGAACTTCAGCTCAATGGCCAGCGAGCAGACTGCGCCGGCGATGAGGCCGATGGCCAGGGCGCCCAGGGGGCTGACGGCGCCGCAGGCAGGAGTGATGGCGACGAGGGCCGAGATCAGGCCGGAGGCGGCGCCCATGCTGCTGGCGCTGCCCAGGCGGATGCGTTCCACGAGCGTCCAGGCGAGCAGGCCGGCACACGCGGCGACGGCGGTGTTGAGGAATACCACGGATGCGGACTGGCCAGCGGTGAGTGCAGACCCCGCGTTGAAGCCGAACCATCCAGCCCAGAGGAGCCCGGCGCCCACCAGCACGAGCGGGCGGCTGTGGGGTTTGGTGTGTTCGCTCTTGGGCCAGCCGGCGCTGCGTCCGAGGACCAGGGCGAGGGCGAGGGCGGCGACTCCGGCGTTCATGTGGACAGCGGTACCGCCGGCAAAGTCGATTGCCTTGAGGCTGTTGACGATCCAGCCGCCGGTCACCGAGCCGTCCGCCGAGCTGAAGGCGAAGACCCAGTGGGCGACGGGAAAGTAGACCAGGGTGGCCCAGAGGGCGGCGAAGGTCATCCATGCGCCGAACTTCATTCGTCCGGCGGCAGCTCCGGCGATGATTGCCGTGGTGATGCCGGCAAAGAACAGCTGGAAGGCTGCGAACAGGGCCGTGGGGATGGGCGCGTTCGGGTCCTCGGCCAGCAATTTCTCCATGCCGAAGTACTCGGTGACATCACCGAGGAGTCCGGCGCCACCAATGGAATTGCCGAAGACCATGGAGTAGCCGAACACGGCCCACAGGACGGCCACGATGCTCATTCCGCCGAAGCACATCATCATCATGTTCAGGATCCTGCGGGACCCGACCATACCTCCGTAGAACAGGGCAAGGCCGGGGATCATGATGCACAACAGTGCGCCCGCGGCGAGGATCCAGGCGACGTCTCCAGAATTCATGGAACTCCAATCAGAAAAGGGGTATCCGCCAGGGGGAACGGCGGCACAAAAAAGTAACCGTGGGATGAAACCATGATTCGTGACAGTGAACGATCGTGGGTTTCGCGGGCGTAAATTTCCGGTTGCGATCGCGATTGGGCACGTCACCCCGATTTAACAAGCGGGGCGCACGCCTGTAACATCCTTTTGACTACTGTGGTTCAACAACGTTTCCCAGCAGGTAACACCAAATTGAACAGGACAGTTCCGATGACCAGTGTCGCAACCCCTGAAGTACCAAGCGCCTCAGCCCTATCAACTGCCGCGTTGCCGGCCGAGACTGACCACATCTCCCTCGCGGACATCGCCAGGGCCCATGATGTGCGGTTCCTCCTGGCCACGTTCGTCGACATGACGGGCAAGCCGTGCGCCAAGCTCGTTCCGGTCGAAGCCGCAGAGCAGCTTGAGGCCGGCGCCATGGGCTTTGCCGGCTACGCAGCAGGGCTGATCGGGCAGAAGCCGCAGGATTCGGACCTCATCGCCATTCCTGATCTGGCGTCCTTCACACCCGTGCCGTTCATCAAGGAAGGGCTCGCGGTCATCCACTGCGACCCGCACGTGGACGGCAAGCCCTGGCCCTACGCCCCGCGCGTCATCCTCAAAAACACGCTCGCCCGCCTCGCCGGTCAGGGAATGCAGGCGAAGGTGGGTGCGGAAGTGGAGTACTTCCTCGTCAACAAGAACCCCGACGGTTCCCTGAGCACGGCCGACCCCCGCGATGACTCGCCCCGCCCCTGCTACGACGCGCGCGGCGTCACCCGCATGTATGAGCACCTCACCTCCATCTCGGAGGCAATGAACGGCCTGGGCTGGGGCAACTACGCCAACGACCATGAGGACGCCGCCGGGCAGTTCGAGCAGAACTTCAACTACGCCGACGCCCTCACCACGGCCGACCGCGTGGTCACCCTGCGCTACATCCTGAACGTCCTCGCCGAACAGCGCGGCATGACCGCCACCTTCATGCCCAAGCCCTTCACCGACCGCACGGGCACAGGCCTCCACTTCCATCTGTCGCTGTGGTCCGGCGCCGAGGCGCTGTTCCCGGTTGACAGCGGAGCGGACGACGGCGGCAGGGGACTTGGGCTTTCGGCCCTCGCCTACTCCTTCATCGGCGGCATTTTGGACCACGCGCCGGCACTGCAGGCATTCCTGGCCCCCACCGTCAATTCGTACAAGCGCTCGGGCGCCACCACCAGCTCGTCCGGTGCCACCTGGTCTCCCCGGAAGGCCTCGTTCGGGGGCAACGACCGCACGCACATGATCCGCGTCCCGGACAACAAACGGATCGAACTTCGCTCGGGTGACGGTTCAGCCAACCCCTACCTCGCCATTGCCACGGCCATCTCGGCAGGCCTGGACGGCGTGGAAAAGTCCGCGGATCCGGGGCACCCGTCGGGCCCGGGCGAGTCGAAACCCGACGCCCACCTGCTGCCGGCCACCCTGCTGCACGCCGTGGAGGCCCTGCGCCGGGACCCGGTGATCCTGGCCAGCCTCAGCGGCGACGCGGAGATCGGCAAGTACTACGCGGACGCCAAGGAAGAGGAGTTCCTCAGCTGGCACAACCAGGTCAGCGACTGGGAAGTCCGCACGTACCTCACCTCGATTTAGCAACCTCCACTAAGCAAAGGAATCCCACCATGTGCGGAATCGCCGCGCTGCAGCTGCGCAACCCCCTGCTGCACCCCCAGATGGGCAGCCTGCTGTCCTCCATGATGTGCCAGATCGTGGACCGCGGACCGGATTCAGCCGGCCTCGCCGTCTACAACACCCCCGGCCTGGTCTCGGCCGGAACCTCCACCCTCAGCCTGCTGGGCAAGGACCAGGGCATTGCCCTCCCGGAGGTCAAGGCCTCCCTTGACGCGATGCTTCCGGCCGATGCCGCCGCCGCAGTACGCGTGGTGGGTGACACCACCCTGGTGAGCGCCGCCGTCGGAACCGGTCTCCTGGTGAAAGCGGTCAGCGAAACCCTTCCGGGCTCCACCGTCATTGGCCGCGGCGAGCACGTGGCCGTGATGAAGAGCGTGGGCCACCCGATGGACATCGCCGCCGAGCACGGGCTCGAGGCCATGTCAGGCAGCCAGGGCCTGTCCCACACCCGGATGGCCACCGAGTCCGCCGTGACCGCCGGCGGCTCCCACCCGTTCTCCGTGGCCGACGACCTGTGCCTGGTCCACAACGGCTCCTTCTCCAACCACGCCACCGTCCGCCGCGACCTCAAACGCGAGGGCGTGGTGTTCGATTCCGAAAACGACACTGAGGTGGGCGCCCGCTACGTCGCCTCCCGCCTGCAGCAGGGTGACACCCTCGAAGAGGCGCTCGTGAACCTGGGCAAGGTCCTGGACGGTTTCTACACACTGGTGGTCACCACCGCGGACAGCATGGCCGTGGTCCGGGACCCCATCGCCTGCAAGCCGGCCATCATCGCCGAAACGGACGACTACGTGGCTATGGCCTCCGAATACCGTGCCCTGGCAGCCCTGCCCGGCATCGAAAACGCCCGCATCTTTGAACCGGAACCCGGAAAGGTCTACACATGGTCACTCTGACAGCCCCCGAAACCAGCACGATGAACGCCGAAGCAACCCGGCCCGCCGTCAGCACTGATTCCTTCAGCGTGGATCTGGCCGGCAGCCCCGTCCGCGAACTCAACCAGGCCCTCCACAACGCTGTGGACGGGCAGTCCTGGACCGTCGTCAACCCCGAAGGCAAGCACAGCCTGGCCGTGGGCATCAACACGGACGTCACGGTCACCATCAACGGCCACGCCGGCTACTACGCGGCCGGGATGCACCAAAAAGGCGACGTGACCATCAACGGCAATGCCGGCGTCGGACTGGCCGAGAACATCATGTCCGGCCGCGTCCATGTCAAGGGCGACGCCTCCCAGTCGGCCGCCGCCACCGGGCATGGCGGGCTCGTGGTCATCGACGGCAACGCCAGCGCCCGCTGCGGCATCTCGATGAAGGGCGTGGACATCGTGGTGGGCGGCAACATCGGCCACATGTCCGCGTTTATGGCGCAGGCCGGACGCCTGGTGGTCTGCGGTGACGCGGGCGAAGCGCTGGGCGACTCCATCTACGAAGCCCGGATCTACGTCAAGGGCACCGTGGCCTCGCTCGGCGCTGACTGCATCGAAAAGCCCCTGAAGGACGAGCACCTGGCTGAACTCGGCGAACTGCTGGCCGCGGCCGGCCGCACCGACAACCCTGCGGACTTCAGGCGTTACGGATCGGCACGGAACCTCTACCACTTCAGCGTCCACAACTCGACGTCGTACTAAGGACAACCCCATGACCATCACCTCACTGCCCGCCCCCGCACAGGCACCCGCCCAGGACATCGATGCGCTCGGCCTGCGCGAATCGGCAACGTTCGACCGCGCCACCATCGCGGACATCCAGCGCGCGGCCGCAACCGGCGTGTACGACATCCGCGGCTGGGGTGCCAAGCGCAAGGTCCCGCACTTCGATGACCTGCTGTTCCTCGGCGCCTCCATGTCCCGCTACCCGCTGGAGGGCTACCGCGAAAAGTGCGATACCGACGTCGTCCTCGGCGACCGGCACGCGAGCCGGCCGCTGCACCTGCAGACCCCGGTGACCATCGCCGGCATGAGCTTCGGTGCGCTCTCGGCCAACGCCAAGGAAGCGCTGGGACGCGGCGCCAGCGAGGTGGGCACCTCCACAACAACGGGCGACGGCGGCATGACGCCTGAGGAGCGAGGCCAGTCCAAGCACCTCGTGTACCAGTACCTGCCCTCCCGCTACGGCATGAACCCTGACGACCTGCGCAAGGCGGACGCCATCGAGATCGTGCTCGGCCAGGGCGCCAAGCCGGGCGGCGGCGGCATGCTGCTGGGCCAGAAAATCACCGAACGCGTCGCCGGCATGCGCACCCTGCCGGTCGGCATCGACCAGCGCTCCGCCAGCCGCCACCCGGACTGGACCGGCCCGGACGACCTGGAAATCAAGATCGGCGAACTGCGCGAAATCACCGACTGGAAGACCCCGATCTACGTCAAGATCGGCGCGTCCCGCCCGTACTACGACACCGCCCTGGCCGTGAAGGCCGGAGCCGACGTCGTCGTCGTCGACGGCATGCAGGGCGGCACCGCCGCCACGCAGCAGGTCTTCATCGAAAACGTGGGGATCCCCACCCTGGCCGCCATCCCGCAGGCAGTCCAGGCGCTCCAGGAGCTGGGTGTGCACCGGAAGGTCCAGCTCATCGTTTCCGGCGGCATCCGCACGGGAGCCGACGTCGCCAAGGCCATGGCCCTCGGTGCCGATGCGGTGGCCATTGGCACCGCGGCGCTGATCGCCCTGGGCGACAACGATCCCCGCTACGCCGCCGAATACGCCGCCCTGGGCTCGGCCGCCGGCTACTACGACGACTTCCAGGACGGCCGCGACCCCGCCGGCATCACCACCCAGGACCCGGAACTCTCCTCCCGCCTGGACCCGGTCGAGGGCGGCCGCCGGCTCGCCAACTACCTGCGCGTCCTGACCATGGAAGCCCAGACCATCGCCCGGGCATGCGGCAAGTCCCACTTGCACAACCTCGAACCCGAGGACCTCGTGGCACTGACCATCGAAGCGTCCGCCATGGCACGCGTTCCCCTCGCCGGAACCAGCTGGATCCCGGGAGCACAGTGATGACTGACGCTTTTCCTGACTCGTCAGACTTTGTGGTGGTGGGCGCTGGCCTGGCCGGCGCCGCCACCGCCTGGCAGCTCGCCCTGCAGGGCCACGACGTGACCATCGTGGAGCGCTCAGTCCCGGCAGCGCATGACGGCAGCTCCCACGGCTCGGCCCGGATCTTCCGCTACGCCTACCCGGACGAGTTCTACACGCGGGCGGTCCAGGAGTCCAAGGTTCTCTGGGACGACCTGGACCGGGCCAGCGGACTGCATCTGATCACCCCCTTCGGCGCCGTGGACTACGGCCCGGAGAGGCAGCCCGAGCATCTCGCCCGGGTCCTCGCCGGCGCCGGCGTGGAGCACGAACTCCTCAGCGCGGCTGAGGCTCGGGAGCGGTGGCCGCAGTTCTCCTTCGACACCCCGGTGCTCTGGCACCCGGGCGCCGGGGTGATCGACGCCGAGAGCTCGGTCAACGCCATGATCAACCAGGCGATGAAGCAGGGAGCCAGGCTGCTGACCGGCTGGAACGTCGCCCGCGTGGAACGGAGGGGCACCGGCTACCGTGTGCACTCGGCAGCAGGAGAAGCGATTGACGCCGGGAACGTCGTTGTGAGCGCCGGCGGCTGGCTGCCTTCACTGCTGGGACAGCTGGATCTCCCGGCAGGGTTCCTTGCCGGACTGCCGGAGATCACCGTCCGGCAGGAGCAGGCCTTCCACTTCCGCTACCGCGACCCGGACGGCGCCGCCTGGCCCACGTTCATCCACAAGAGTGCCGCCATCCAGACCTATGGACTGCCCGGCGGGCGGGATGCCGGCTTTGCCGGGCAGAAGGTGGCCGAGTACAACGGCGGCGGCCTGATCCCGTCTGCCGCCGAGCAAACCGGCCTGGTGGACCCGGACAACCGGCGACGGGTGGTGGACTACGTGCAGAAGTACCTCCCCGGTCTTGACCCGGAACCGTATGCCGAGACCACATGCCTGTTCACCAACACGCCTCATGAGGACTTCCTCGTCGACCGGGCGGACGGAATCACCATTCTGTCCCCGTGCTCGGGGCACGGTGCGAAGTTCGCGCCGCTGATCGGGCAGTGGGCGGCAGGCCTGGCCACCGGCGCCGCCGACGTTCCGGCCCGCTTCCGCCCGGCAACCACACTCCTAGAACGGACCAGCCCGTGACCTCTCCTGCGACCAAACCTGCAACTGACACCGTCGCCGGCCTGATGCGGGACATCTCCGGCGTCGGCACAGACTCGCGCCGCGGCGGATACTCCCGCCCGGTCTTCTCGAACGCCGAAACCGACCTGCGGAGCTGGTTCATCGAGCAGGCCGGGCGGCGCGGGCTGGACGTCACCACCGACAACAACGGGATCATCTGGGCCTGGTGGGACACTGCCACCGGCACGCGCAGGGACGCCGTCGTCACCGGAAGCCACCTCGATTCCGTCCCCGGCGGCGGCGAGTACGACGGCCCCCTGGGTGTGGCGTCGGCGCTGGTCGCCGTCGACATCCTGAAGAACCGGGGCCTCCGCCCCCGGAAGCCCCTGGCAATCGCCGTCTTCCCCGAAGAGGAAGGCTCCCGCTTCGGCGTCGCCTGCCTGGGCTCCCGGCTGCTCACCGGCGCCTTGGACCCGAACAAGGCGCGCAACCTCAAAGACGCGGACGGCAACACCTACGCCGACGTGGCCGCGGCCAACGGGCAGGACCCCCGGTTCATCGGCGCTGACCACAAAACCCTCCAGCAGCTGGGCATGTTCGTGGAACTCCACGTCGAACAGGGGAGGGGCCTCATCGACCTTCGCCAGCCGGTGGCCATCGGCTCCTCCATCCTGGGCCACGGCCGGTGGAAGCTCTCGGTGGCCGGCCAGGGCAACCACGCCGGAACTACGCTCATGAAGGACCGGAGGGATCCGATGATTGCCGCAGCCAAAATCATGATCGGCATCCGGGACACCGCCAGGAACTACAAGGACGCTCGGGCCACCGTCGGCCGGATGCAGCCTGTGCCCGGCGGAACCAATGTGATCGCCTCCCGGGTGGATATGTGGATCGACGTCCGGCACCCGCGGGACGAAGTGACAGCAGCCCTGGTGGAATCCATCCACCTCAACGCCCAGGTCATAGCCGCCGAGGAAGGGTGCACGGTGAGCTTCGGCGTCGAATCACTGAGCCCCACCGTGCACTTCGACACCGGCCTGCGGGACCAGCTCCGGACCCAGCTCCCGGATGCGCCGGTCCTGGACACCGGGGCAGGCCACGACGCCGGTGTGCTGGCCGGCCACATCCCCACCGCGATGCTGTTCGTCCGGAACCCCACCGGCATTTCACATTCGCCCGAGGAGCTGGTGGAGGATGCCGACGCGGAAGCAGGAGCCCGGGCCCTGGCCGACACCCTGGCAGGCCTGGTGGGTGAAGCCCGGAGGCTCGGGTAGGAACCGTGCTCGGGTAGGAACCGTGCTCGGGTAGGAACCGGACAGCCACCTAAGATGGCAGGATGACGAACCAGACTGGCGACGAAAGAGCCGCAGCCGACCGGTCCGCGGCTGACGAGGGGCCCGGCAAACTTGAGCGGGTCATCGCCGGGCAGGTCCGCCACTACCGGACCACGAACGGGCTCTCGTCCGCCGAACTCGCCGTCAGGACCGGACTGTCCAAGGCGATGATCTCCAAAATCGAATCCGCCAGCACGTCCTGTTCGCTGACCACTTTGCAGCGGCTGGCAGATGGGCTGAAGATACCCGTCACCGCGCTCTTCAGGGGCGCCGACACGGACCGTGATGCCACCTTCACCAAGAACGGCCAGGGCAGCCTGACCGTCCGGAGCGGTACACAGCACGGCCACGAGTACCGTGTGCTGGGCACCCTGAAAGGCCGCACCGACGCCCTCGAACCGACCCTGGTAACGCTGACGGACGCCTCCGACGTCTTCCCGCTGTTCCAACACCCCGGCACCGAATTCATCTACATGCTCTCCGGCAGGATGGTCTACGGCCACGGCGCGTACGAATACACCATGGAGGCCGGAGACTCCCTGCTTCTCGACGGCGAAGGCCCCCACGGCCCGCTGGAACTGCTGGACCTGCCCATCAGGTTCTTGGCCATCGCCGCGAAGTGAAAACGGTGCCCCGCCTCTGAAGGCGGGACACCGTTTCCAAGCACGCAACTCAGCCGTTGATCACCTGCGGCACGCCCAGGGCCTTGAGGCCTTCGACGCCGAATTCCAGGCCGTAGCCGGACTGCTTGGCGCCGCCGAACGGGATGCGCGGGTCCACGGCGCCGTGCTTGTTGATCCACACCGTGCCGGCCTCGAGGCGGACGGCCACCTCGCGTGCCCTGGCGGGGTCTGAGGACCAGACGGAGGCTCCCAGCCCGACGTCGAGCGCGTTCGCCATGGTGACAGCCTCGTCCACGGTGCCGTAGCGGATGATCGGCAGGGCCGGGCCGAACTGCTCCTCGGCCACCAGCGGGTTGCCGTTGTCGATGTCCGCCACGAGGGTGGCGGGGTAGAAGTGTCCGGGCTGGTCCGTGTCCGGGTTGCCGCCGAGCAGGATGCGGGCGCCGGAGTCGCGGGCGGCCTCGACGAGCCGGGCCACGATGTCGTACTGCTGCCGGTTCTGCAGCGGGCCCAGGACGTTGTTCTCGTCCAGGCCGTTGCCCATGGGCATCGCGGCGGCCACCTTGGTGAGCTCCTCGCACACGGCTTCATACAGAGAATCGTGGACGTAGAGGCGTTTGAGGGCGGCGCAGGTTTGGCCCGTGTTGATGAAGGCGCCCCAGAAGAGGCCTTCGGCGATGGCTTTGGGATCGGCGTCGGGCAGCACGATGCCGGCGTCATTCCCGCCGAGCTCCAGGGTGAGGCGCTTGACGGTGTCCGCGGAGGATTTGATGATCGCCCTGCCGGTGGCGGTGGAGCCGGTGAACATGACCTTGCCGATCGCGGGGTGTTCGGCCAGCCGGGCTCCGACGTCGCGCCCGCCGGAGACCACGGTCAGGAGGCCTTCCGGCAGTTCCTCGTTGAGGACCTTAGCCAGCGCCAGGACGGAGAGCGGCGTGTATTCGGAAGGCTTGACCACCACGGCGTTTCCCATCCGCAGGGCGGGGGCGATCTGCCAGACGGTGATCATCATGGGCCAGTTCCACGGGCCGATCGCGCCCACGACGCCGATGGGCCGGTAGTGCAGCTCGGCGCGCGTTTCGCCGTCGTCCACCACGGTTTCCGGGTCCAGTGGCGTGCCGGCGGCGACGCGCAGCCACGCGGCGCAGGCGCCCACTTCGAAGCGGGCGTTGGGACCGTTCAGCGGTTTGCCCTGCTCGCGGGAGAGCAACCGGGCGAGTTCTTCGGCGGAACGTTCGACGGCGTCGGCGGCTTTGAAGAGCGCGGCGCTCCGGGCGTCGTGGCCCAGGGCTGCCCACGCGGGCTGGGCGGCTGCCGCGGCGGCGATGGCCGCCTCGAGGTCCTGGACGCTGTGGACCGGCGCCTCGCCCACGGGTTCCCCGGTGGCAGGGTCCAGGATGGTACGGGTTTCGCCGGTATCCGGGGTGATCGAGGCCAGCAGGGCATCGTAGGTTTCCATGGGGTACTCCACTTCGAGTAGGTCAGAGAACGCGGCCGGAACGGCCTAACAGCGCTGCTTTAAGCGTGCTCCGCCAGGCGCCGCGGGTCTTGTGTATCCGCGTACGACACTTGACCGGTGGCGAACAGTACGTGCTGCTCGCAACCACACTGCCCTGAACCACACTGCGCTCAGGAACAACAACTGATCGCTGCACGACAAGCCGGGTCCGGCGGCGACTGCCATGCTGGATTTCACGGTGCAGCTCACGGGCACCTTTGCCCGGGCCCGGCAACCGGGCCACGAATTTCCCGCCAGCTCTTTTCCCCAGCACTCATGACCGTTAAGAAGGATCCAATGAGTATTTCGAATCCCGAACCCCGGACCGCAGAACCCGGTTCCCGCCAGGAACACTCCACCGCCCTGCGCGCAGGAAGCATCGGAGTCCTTGGCATCCTGTTCTTTGTCCTCTCCGCCCAGGCCCCGCTGACCGGCATCGTGGGAGCCGCGCCGCTCGCGGCCGCGCTCGGCAACGGCGCCGGCGCACCGGGTGCCTACCTTGTGGTCGGCATCGTCATTGTCATCTTCGCCGTCGGCTTCGTGGCCATGAGCCGGAAAGTGCAGACCAACGGCGCCTTTTACGCCTACGTGACCGCGGCGTTCGGACGCAAGACCGGTGCTGGAGCGGCCTGGCTTGCCCTGCTGGCCTACAGCACCGTGCAGGCGGCCATGTACGGGCTGTACGGAGCGGCGTTCTCCGGCCTGCTGGCATCCGCTGGAATGACTGTTCCGTGGTGGCTGCTCGCCGTAATCACCATGGCGGGCGTCCAGGTCCTGGGATCCAAGAACATCGAGCTCGGTGCCCGTGTCCTGGCTGTCCTGGTGGGCCTGGAAGTGGCGATCCTGCTGATGTTCGGATTCTCCGTGCTGTTCCACGGCGGCGGCCCCGAAGGGCTCGACTTCGCCGCGTCGTTCGCTCCCGAAGCCATCGCCAGCGGAGCCCCCGGCGTCGCCATCATGTTCGCGGTGGCCTCCATGTTCGGTTTCGAATCCACGGCCATCTACTCCGCGGAAGCCAAGGACCCGCACAGGACGGTTGCACGGGCCACCTATCTGTCCGTGGGCATCATCGCTGTCTTCTTCTCCTTCATCACCTGGATGCTGGTCAGTTTCTACGGGCCGTCCCACGTGGTGGATGCTGCGGGTGCAGCCTTGGAATCGGGTGACGCCACATCGTTCGTGATCGGCCCCATCGTTGAAATGTTCGGACCCTGGGCAGGGATCACCGCCGGAATCCTGCTGGTGACCTCGCTTCTGGCAGGCATCATTGCCTTCCACAACGGCATCAACCGCTACCTGCACTCGCTGGCCCTGCGCGGCTCCATGCCGGCAGTCATTGCCCGGACCAACAAGCACCGCGCCCCGGCTGCGGCGGCCTGGATCCAGACAGTGGTGGCTGTCCTGCTGGTGGCACCGTTCGCGCTGCTGGGGCTGGACCCGGTGCTGACCCTCTTCTCCTGGTTCAGCGGCCTCGCCGTCGCGGCGCTGCTGGTGCTGTACATGCTGTCCTCCCTTGCCGTCGTCGCCTATTTCCGCCGGGAAAAGGTGACAGGTCAGCAATGGCAGACGTTCATCGCCCCGGTGCTGGCTTCCGTGTTGCTGGCGTGGGTGCTGTACCTGGTGGTCAGCAACTTCACGTCCCTCATCGGAGGCAGCACGGAAACGGCCGTGGGCCTGCTGGCGGCCGTCCCCGCATTGTTCCTGGCCGGAGTCCTGGTGGAGATCCGGGTGGAGAAGCAGATCCGGGCGTCAGAGCTTGAGTTCGCCGGGTAGCAGTCTGTCTGGGACATCAGAACAGAGAACGGAAGAGCCGACGGCGGCGGGATCCGGAACGGCGCGGGCGGCGGTTTGCCGCCCGCGCCTGCGCGCGGAGGCCGGGCGGGCCCGCCACGCGAGGCAGCAGGCCAGCAGCAGGAGCACGGCCAGCGCGGCTGCGGCGCCCGCCGCCGTCGTCGCTGTCGTCTCGGGATCATTGGGCCAGCGCCCCGTGACGCCCAGGAGCGCCGGGACCGTGGCCGATGCCTGGCTCGTGAGGACCAGGGACCAGCCAATGAGCGGCGTGAGTCGCTGGAACCCCAGGGCCAGTTGCAGGAAGAACAGCAGCCACAGGTACGTCCAGCAGAGCCAGAGTACGGCCAGGAGCGGGTCCTCCCCGGACCAGGCAGCGGCGAGCAGGAGGCCGCACGCGCCCACCATCCCGCAGAACCAGCCAAGGCCCCGGGACCCGAGTTCCAGCAGGAAATCCAACCCGACGTAGACGTAGGTCAGCCCGAACAGGAACATCCCGGATGCCACGAGCAACAGGTGCTGGACCCCGTCGCCGGTAATCCTCAGGTACGCAACGGCGAGGACCAACTGGGTGCTGCCGATGACCAGGCTGAACACGGCCGCATCCCGGCGGGGGAGGAGATCCAACGCGGCGAGGCCGTTGAGCAGGAGCGCGGCCCCCGAGAGAAGCAGGCAGATGTGGGCCATCAGACGTCCCCCGCCGGACCCCGACCCAAGGCCATAATTTTCGTTTGATGGAAATTAAATGTCACAATACGGAGGTTAGTGGAAGGCCGATTGGCCATGCGCGGCCCGTGCAGTCACAATTGGCTAGTTGAAGTTTCAATAAAAGGGTGCCGGCGCGGCCTATGCCGGAGACTTCCGCGCCCGGTTCGAGGTTAGGAATCATCATGGATGCACGGCTCGAGGCCATCAGGGACACCGTCCTGGCCAGGAACCCGGGAGAAGCGGAGTTCCATCAGGCGGTGGTCGAGGTCTTCGAAAGCCTGGGCCCCGTCCACGACAGGCACCCCGAATTCCTCGAAGCGGCCATCCTGGAACGGCTCTGCGAACCCGAACGCCAGATCATCTTCCGGGTGCCGTGGACCGATGACCAGGGACGCGTGCAGATCAACCGCGGCTTCCGGGTGGAGTTCAACTCGGCACTCGGCCCCTACAAGGGCGGCCTGCGGTTCCACCCGTCCGTCTATCTGGGCATCGTAAAGTTCCTCGGCTTCGAGCAGATCTTCAAGAACGCCCTCACCGGCATGCCCATCGGCGGCGGCAAGGGTGGTTCGGACTTCGACCCCCGCGGCCGCAGCGATGCCGAAGTCATGCGGTTCTGCCAGTCCTTCATGACCGAGCTGTACCGCCACATCGGCGAATACACCGACGTGCCGGCCGGCGACATCGGCGTCGGCGGACGCGAAATCGGCTACCTCTTCGGCCAGTACAAGCGGATCACGAACCGCTACGAATCCGGCGTCCTGACCGGCAAGGGCATCTCCTGGGGAGGCTCGCTGGTCCGGCCCGAGGCCACCGGGTTCGGAACAGTGATCTTCACCGAGGAAATGCTGAAGACCCGCGGAACGTCCTTCGA
The DNA here is from genome assembly GCF_059423525.1 of Arthrobacter sp. GW460-12-1-14-TSB2. Classification (NCBI taxonomy): domain Bacteria; kingdom Bacillati; phylum Actinomycetota; class Actinomycetes; order Micrococcales; family Micrococcaceae; genus Arthrobacter; species Arthrobacter sp. GW460-12-1-14-TSB2. The sequence continues at coordinate 102,240 of NZ_JBWKYC010000011.1, read as the reverse complement.
CGGGCAGCGCGTGGTGGTTTCCGGGTCCGGGAACGTGGCCATCAACGCCGTCGCCAAGGCCCAGTCGCTCGGTGCCACAGTGGTGGCCTGCTCCGACTCTTCCGGCTACATCGTGGACGAGGCGGGCATCGACGTCGGGCTTCTCCGCCAGGTCAAGGAAGTGGAGCGCGGGCGCCTGAAGGATTATGCGCTGCGCCGTTCCGGCGTCGCCTATGTGGAAGCCGGTTCGGTCTGGGACGTCGACGCGACGGTGGCGCTCCCGTGCGCCACGCAGAACGAGCTCGACGGCGATGCTGCCGCGAGGCTGGTCCGCAACGGCCTGATCGCCATCGGCGAAGGCGCCAACATGCCGTCCACCCGCGAAGCCGTAGCGGTCTTCCAGGAAGCCGGCGTGCTGTTCGGCCCGGGCAAGGCTGCCAACGCGGGCGGTGTGGCGACGTCCGCGCTGGAGATGCAGCAGAACGCGAGCCGTGACTCCTGGTCCTTCGAGCACACGGAACAGCGGCTCACGGACATCATGGTGGGGATCCACCACCGCTGCGCCTCGACGGCCGACGAATACGGGGAGCCTGGCAACTACGTTCTGGGCGCCAATATCGGCGGTTTCGTCAAGGTGGCCGACGCCATGCTTGCGCAGGGGCTGATCTAGGGGCTGACGCCCTGGCGTGCGCCCCGGCTGGACCCGGCCGCTGAGCCCTGGACAGACTAGGCGCCGCGGCGCCAGTCGCTGGGGGATTCGCCGTAGGCATCCCGGAACGTGCGGCTGAAATGCGCCGCGTCAAGGAACCCCCAGCGGGCGGCGACCGCCCCCACCGAAGTGCTGTGGTGCAGCGGATCCCTCAGGTCGCGGCGGATCCGTTCCAGCCGCTGGCTACGGATCCAGCTGGCAACAGTGGCTCCGGATTCGTGGAAGATGTTGTGCAGGTGCCGGGTGGAGATGAAGTGTGCCGCCGCAATGCCGGCGGGCGAGAGCTGGGGGTCTGCGAGGTTGGCCTCGATGTATTCGCGCACGGACGATGCCAGCAGCACCTGCGGCTTCATGCTGTCCCGCGCCATGTCCAGTTCCGAGTGCAGCATGGTGGACACGAGGTCCAGGGCGTTGGCGGCCAGCCGTGATCCGCTGGGGCCGCTGAGGGCTTCAAGGTTCTCCGCCAACTGGGCGATAAACGGGCCCACGATGCCGGTCAGGCCGTGCCCGCCTGCCAGTCGGACGGCCGCGAGCTGCCCGACATAATCCGGCGGCAGGGACAGGGAGTCGTGCGGAAACATGACCACCATGACCCGCGCCTGCTCTTCGAAGGCCAGCGTGTAGGGACGGTTGGTGTCGTAAATGGCGAGGTCGCCGGGGCGCAGCACTGCCTCGCGGTTGTCCTGGATGAGGAGTCCGGTGCCCTCCAGCTGGAGATTGAGTTTGAAATAGCGCTGGCCGGGCCGGGCCACCAGGGCCGGTGTGCGGTGGACATTGTGGCCCGTGGCAGTGACCTCCACGATGCACAGCCGGTCCAGCACCCTGGAGCGCATCCGGCCGCGGAAGGTGTCGGGATGATCCGTGTCGGCGGCCAGCGGCACGAACGACTCCGCCACAAGGTGCCGCCAGTGCTCAAATGAGGTGGCCACGCTGGAGATGAGTTCCTGGCCCGCCGGGCGGGCTGTAGTTGCAGACATGGATGTTCCTGACGCCGGATAGCCATCTGAAAGTTGGTCCCCCAGGCTGTGTCCTGCGACACAGTTATTTCAGGTTAGCGGTGATGCCGGGCGTTGTCATCTTTTTTCGCCCAGCGTCGAAAAAAGAATTACGAGCCCGCCTGAAGCAAGGTCAGGAATGCTTCCAGCTGGTCGCCCAGGCGCAGGTCCGTCTCGTTGTCCGGGGCAAGGGCGGCTGCTATCTGCGCTCCCAGCAGCATGTTCAGCAGGTGGCCGGCAACGGCTGAATCGTCGACGGCGGCACCCACGTCCCCCTGCGCCCTGGCCTCGGCCAGGTACCCGAGGATCGCAGCGTGCCACTGGTCCATGGACTCGCGGTGGATGGCGGCTTTTTCCGGATCGTTGATGGCCTTCTGCCAGAACGGGACCACGATCCGCGCTTCATTGACCCGCTCGGAGTCCAGCGGCAGCACCTCGACGCAAAAAGCCCGGAGCGCCGGAATCCCGGCCTTGCCCGCCGTGACCTCCCGGATGCGCTCGTTGGTCCTGTTGAAGACGTGCCGGAAGGCAAACGTCAGCAGCGTGTCCTTGGTGGGGAAGTAGGGCTTCAGTGCGCCGTTGGCGAAGCCGGCCTCGAGGGCGATCTCCCGCATCGTGGCGCCTTCGATGCCCAGCCTGGCGATGATCCGCCAGGTCGCATCCACCAGCTCCAGGCGCCGTTCATCATGGTCAACAATCTTTGGCACTCTGGTGATCCCCCGGAACTTTTTTGTATCGAACCCTTGTGATCCATCTTACGGACCCCTTATTCTCTACAACTATAGAAAATAAAAAATCCCGACCCCAACACGGTCCCGGACAAAGGCAGCGCTCATGACACTCGCACCAACTGACACAGCCGCCCCGTACCGCCTGGCAGCGGCCGCTGAGATCACTGAAGTCCAGGGCATCCTGCGCGCCGGGGGACTCCTCGGCCCGGAAAAGCGGATTGCCTACCTGGGCCTGCTGGACCCGGCCCGGGACAGTTCCAGGGACTCCGAGGACCGGCGCTTCCGCGTGTTCATCCACGACGTGTCCGGGGGCCGTCCCCTCGATGTGACGGTCTCCGCCACCCGCGGCGAGGTGACCTCCGCCGTCGAACTGGACACCGCCGTCGCCGGCGAACTGCCCGTGCTGGAAGAGGAGTTTGAGGTGGTCGAGGAACTCCTGGCCTCCGACGAACGGTGGCTGAAGGCCCTGGCGGACCGGAACCTGGACGTCAGCAAAGTCCGCGTTGCTCCGCTGTCCGCCGGCGTCTTCGAATACCCGGAGGAGAAAGGCCGCCGCATCCTCCGCGGGCTGGCCTTCGTGCAGGACTTCCCGGAGGACAGCGCCTGGGCGCATCCGGTTGACGGGCTGGTGGCGTACGTCGACGTCGTCAGCAAGGAAGTCACGCAGGTCCTGGATACCGGCGTCGTCCCGATTCCTGCCGAGCACGGCAACTACACTGACCCCGAGCTCACCGGCGCGCTCCGCACCACGCAGAAGCCGCTCCACATCACCCAGCCCGAGGGCCCCAGCTTCACAGTCACCGGCGGTAACCACGTCGAGTGGGAAAAGTGGAGCGTGGACGTCGGCTTCGACGTCCGTGAGGGCGTGGTGCTGCACAACCTGGCCTTCCAGGACGGCGACCGCCTGCGGCCCATCATCAACCGCGCGTCCATCGCCGAGATGGTGGTTCCCTACGGCGACCCGTCGCCCATCCGGTCCTGGCAGAACTACTTCGACACCGGCGAATACCTGGTGGGCCAATACGCCAACTCGCTCGAACTGGGCTGCGACTGCCTCGGCGAGATCACCTACCTCAGCCCCGTGATCAGCGACGCGTTCGGCAATCCCCGCGAAATCCGCAACGGCATCTGCATGCACGAGGAGGACTGGGGCATCCTGGCCAAGCACTCCGACCTCTGGACGGGCATCAACTACACCCGCCGCAACCGCCGCCTGGTCATCTCCTTCTTCACCACCATCGGCAACTACGACTACGGCTTCTACTGGTACCTGTACCTCGACGGCACCATCGAATTCGAGGCCAAGGCCACCGGCGTCGTCTTCACCAGCGCGTTCCCCGAAGGCGGCTCGGCCAACATCTCCCAGCTGGCCCCCGGGCTAGGCGCGCCGTTCCACCAGCACCTCTTCAGCGCCCGCCTGGACATGGCGATCGACGGCTTCACCAACCGGGTTGAGGAGGAGGACGTGGTCCGGCAGCCCATGGGTGAGGGCAACGAACGCGGCAACGCATTCTCCCGGAAGCGGACCGTCCTGGCCCGGGAGTCCGAAGCCGTCCGGGAAGCCGACGCGCGCAGCGGCCGGACCTGGATTATCTCCAACCCGGAATCACGCAACCGCCTGGGCGAACCGGTCGGCTACAAGCTGCATGCCCAGGGCCAGCCGACGCTCCTGGCCGATCCGGATTCCTCCATTGCCCGCCGGGCGGCGTTCGCCACCAAGGACCTGTGGGTCACCCGGTTCGCGGAGGACGAGCGTTACCCTACCGGCGACTTCGTGAACCAGCATTCCGGGGGAGCGGGCCTGCCGGCCTACATCGCCCAGGACCGCGAGATCGACGGCCAGGACATCGTGGTGTGGCACACCTTCGGGCTGACCCACTTCCCCCGGATCGAGGACTGGCCCATCATGCCGGTGGACACGGTCGGCTTCAAGCTCCGGCCCGAAGGGTTCTTTGACCGCAGCCCCGTGCTGGATGTGCCAGCCAACCCGAACACCAAGCCCGCCGCCGGCGGGCACTGCCACGGCTAGGCAGGCGCCATGACCGCCCTGCGAGGATGGGGCCGGACCGCCGGCCCCGTCCTCCACCCCCGCCCCGTTGTACACCTGCGCATCGTGGCCGTGGCGACCGCCGCCTCAAGCCTGGTGCACCTTGGGCTCGTGACGGGAAACCAGCACGGCCTGTGGCTGAACCTGCTGATGCTGGCCATGGTGGGGGTCTGCCTGCCGTGCGCCGTGCACATCTGGCGCGAGGGCAGGGTTGGGGCACTGCGCCAGGTCATGGCGTGCGCGCTGGCCATGACGGCGCTGCACGCTTACCTGTTGCTGGGGACAGCGTCCGGTGGCGGCTCGCACGCCCACAGCCACGGGTTTTCCGGGCTGCCGGCCGAGGCTGGCACCGGCGCCGGCAGGCTGCTCGCCGTCGTCGCCCTGGAAATCACGACGGCGCTGCTCGCCGCGACGCTGCTGGCCCGCCTCCGTCGCCGGTAGTGCCCCTGTGGTTGAGCCTGGGCCATGCGGTTTCGACAGGCTCAACCGCCGGGGCGATTCGTCAGCGGACCGGGTTGCCCAGTTCGCGCAGCGGGGTCTTGCTGGTCTCGCGGGCCCAGTAAGCACCGGCCACGGCCAGGAGCGAGGATGCAGCCACGATCCAGGCGGCGGGGCCCCAGTTCGCCTTGTCCGCGCCGACGAGGGCGGTGCCGAGCAGCGGGGTGAAGCCGGCGCACAGGATGCCGACCTGCAGGCCGATGGCCATGCCGGAGTAGCGGACCTTGACGTTGAACAGCTCCGAGAACCAGGCGGGGTAGATGGCGTTGGACATGGCGTAGGTGCCTGCCGTGATGAGGGTGCTGGTCAGGAAGATCATGGGGATGTTGCCCGTGGAAATCACGGAGAAGTACACGAAGATCATCAGGCCTGAACCCAGGACGCCGGTGATGAAGATCGGACGGCGGCCGTACCTGTCAGAGAGCCAGGCCATGAACGGCTGGGAGATGACGGCGATGATGTTGCCCGTGATGCTGACCCAGAGCATGGTGGAGGCCGGCACCCCCACGGAGACGGCGTAGGCCAGGCCGAAGGACTGCATAAACGTGTTCGTGACGGTTTCAAAGGACATCAGGGCCACCTGGAAGAACTGTGCCGGGTGGGTCTTGAACATCTTGGCGAAGGGCAGCTTTACCAGTTCGCCGTGATCATGCTTCTCCTCGAAGACCTCCGGTTCCTCCAGCGAGCGGCGGACAAGGTAGGCGACGATCAGAACCAGCAGCGACAGCCAGAACGGAATGCGCCAGCCCCAGGCCAGGCGGTCCGCTTCGCTCATGGCCGCCACGGGGAGGAACGCCAGGGAGGCCAGGACAATGCCGGCGGAGATGCCGCTCATGGCGAAGCTGGCGAAGAAGCCGCGGCGTCCTTCGGGGGCTTCTTCGGTGGACAGTGCCGAGGCGCCCGCCGTCTCGGCCCCGGCGGAGAGGCCCTGCATGAGGCGCAGGAGCACCAGCAGGGCCGGGGCCCAATAGCCGGCGGTGTTGAAGTCGGGCAGCACGCCGATGAGGAACGTGGCCGAACCCATCAGGACGAGCGTCAGCACCAGCGTGTTCTTGCGGCCGATCTTGTCACCCAGGTGCCCGAAGACCACTGCGCCGAAAGGCCGAGCCACGTACGCCACGCCGAAGGTGGCGAAGGAGGCGATCAGGGCGACCGTGGGGTCCCCCGGCGGGAAGAAGATCTTGGAAAAGACCAGCGACGCCGCAGTGGCGTAGATGAAGAAGTCGTAGTACTCAAGGGCGCCGCCGAGGAACGCGGCCAGGGCTGCTTTCTTGGCCCTCTTGAGCTGGCGCTGCTCGGCTCCGATGCCGGCGCCCGTGGCTGTGTTGGTCATGATGCTGGTCCCTCCGCGTTGAAAGACTGTCTGAATTTTTCATTTGTGCGCATTCCGAACAGCTGTGCGGTATGCGATTATGGAATAGAGTACCGCAGGGTGAGGTGCCTCACAACACTTTCCTGGCCGGGCAACCGACTGCGTCTTCACATGAGAGGGTCATTATGGAGAACCGAACGCCCGCACACCGTTTGTTCCTTATCGGCTCGGCTGCTTCAAGCGCCATGTCGCCCGGGCTGTGGGGCCCGGTCTTCGAAGAGCTCGGGAGTAGTTGGACGTACGAAGCCTGGGACGTGCCTGCCGGCCAGGACATGTCCGGCGTACGTGCTGCGATGCTGGAGGCCGACGTCGTGGCTGCAAACGTGACGATGCCCCACAAGCAGTGGGCCGCGGGAACGGCTGACACCGTCACCGAACCGGTCCGGCTCAGCGGAGCCTCCAACCTCCTGGTCCGGGACGGCCGGAGGCTGAATGCGCACAACACGGACATCACCGCCGTCGTCGAACTCCTGGGCGGCCGGCACCAGCGGCACGCCCTGATGCTCGGGGCGGGCGGCGCCGCACGCGCAACCCTCGTGGCACTGGCGGGGCTGGCAGACCGGGTCACGATAACGGACAAGGATCTGCTGGCGTCGCAGCAGCTGGTGGACCTTGCTGCCAGCCTGGGCATGGAGGCCGCCGCCGTGTCCTGGGCCGAATCCCGGGACCACGCGCCCGGCGCATCCCTGATCGTCAATGCGACACCCCTCGGCAAGGGCATTGATGATGAACCGGCGTGGGGGCAGTCGCAGCTCTCGCCGGATGCCTTCGTCTATGACTTCGTCTATGCCGGCCACACCACCGCAACCATCGCCAGCGCCAAGGCGCAGGGGCTGGCGTACGCCGACGGCTGGGACCACCTTAGGGCGCAGGCGGCGGCCATGATCCCCATTCTTGGCCTGGCGCCGGAGACGGGAACGCTCCTGGGGCGGACGCTGACGCATATCCGGGCAGATGGCTGACCGGATGCGGCGGGGAACTGGCCGGAACTGACCGGAGCTGGACCCTGCGGGTTGCGCGGTCGTGCGGCGGATAGGGGCCGGATATGATCGAAACAAGCCGGCGGCCACGCGTCCGCGGGCGCCGGATGTGAGCTTCAGGAAGGGCAAGCGATTCCATGGCGGAACAACCCGCATACTTCGTGAAGTCGGTGGAGAAGGCCTTTGACGTACTGCGCGCCTTCGCTCCGGACGAACCCCGCCTGACGGTGTCCCAGGTTGCCGCGAAATCTGACATGACCAGGGCCTCAGCCCGGAGGTTCCTGATGACGTTGACCGACCTTGGCTACCTGCGGGCCGAAGGTTCACATTTCGAACTGACCCCCCGCTCGCTGGACATCGGGCAGTCCTTCCTGGCAAACCTTGCGCTCCCCAGAATCGCCGAGCGGCACCTCAAGTCCCTGGCCGCGGAGCTGAACGAGACAACGTCGTTGTGCATCCTTGACGGCACCGACGTCGTGTACGTCGCGTGCGTTCCGTCGCCCCGCCTCCTCAGCGTTTCCATCAGTGTGGGTACCAGGTTCCCGGCCTGGGCGACGTCCATGGGACGCGTCCTGCTGGGTGCGTTGTCCGAGGCCCAGCTGAAAACGTACTACGACTCCGTCCAGCTGCAGCGGTTCACCGAGCGGTCGATCGGCACCCTCGAACAGCTGCAGGCCGAAGTGGAACAAGCCAGGACCAGGGGGTGGTCCATGGTCTCGCAGGAACTGGAGGAAGGCCTCCGCGGTGTGGCCGTCCCGGTCTGGCGCGGCCACGAGGTCGTTGCCGCGGTCAACGTGTCCCTGCAGACCCACCGGGCTCCGGCGGAAGCCATCGAAAAGACGGTGGTCCCGTTCCTGCTGGACGCCGCACGCCAGATCGGCCATGACTACGGCGGGCGCGCCACGGCACCAGCCGGCACGGCGGCCGGGGGAGTGCGGTGATTACCCGGTCCGACGTCGACGAAGCTGCCGCCAGGATTGCCGGGCTGGTGCGCCGCACGCCAGTGATCGAAGCGGACCCGGAGAGCTTTCCCGGGTCGGTGTGGCTGAAGTGCGAGTTCATGCAGCACACCGGCACGTTCAAGGCCCGGGGCGCATTCAACCGCGTGCTTTCCTGCCGCGAGCGTGGTGAGCTCAAGGAGGACGTCGGCATAGTGGTCGCTTCCGGCGGCAACGCCGGCCTGGCCAACGCCTACGCCGCCGCGCAGGCGGGAGTACCCGCCACCGTCTTTGTCCCGGAGACAGCCCCCGCCATGAAGGTCAAGAAACTCAGGGAATCCGGGGCCACGGTGATCCAGCGCGGCGCCGAATATGCCGTGGCCTACGACGCCGCCACCGCCTACGCGGCCGAGACCGGAGCCGTGTACTGCCACGCCTACGACCAGCCCGAAATTGCCGCCGGTGCCGGCACAGTCGGTTCGGAGCTCCTGGAACAGCTGGGCGGAGTGGACACCGTGCTGGTGGCGGTGGGCGGCGGAGGCCTGATGGCCGGGATCGCCGCGGCCGTCGAAGGCCTGGCCAGGGTGGTGGGAGTGGAGCCCGCAACCGCCCCCACCCTGCACGCCGCGCTGAAGGCGGGCGAACCGGTGGATGTGGCGGTTTCCGGGATTGCCGCGGACTCGCTGGGAGCGCGCCGGATCGGCCGGATCGGCTTTGACGTCGCGGTGCGGACCGGCGTGGCGGGCGTGCTGGTGTCCGACGATGAGATTGTCGCCGCGCGCTCGCGGCTGTGGGCCGACTACCGGATGGTGGTGGAGCACGGCGCGGCGGCGGCGTTTGCCGCCCTGACCTCCGGGGCCTACGTCCCGGCGGAAGGCGAACGCGTGGCCGTGATCCTGTGCGGCGCGAACACGGACCCGTCCACGCTCTGACGGTCTGGCGGTCAGATCGCTGCGCGGCCGCCGGGCCGTGCGGCGATCCGTTTTGGCTCCTTGCGGTCGCGGCGGGCGTAGACGCGGGACCGCTCGCTGGACAGCGCGAGGATCAGCAGGATGTCCAGGGTGAGGCCGGGGAGGTTGGTCTGCAGCGTGATTCCGGGACCGCCGTGAGCGACGTCAATGACCTGCAGGCCGATCGCGGCGGTGCTCAAGGCCATGGCGAGCGTGCGCGCCCAGTTCCGTCCCAGGAAGACGAACCAGGCGAGCAGCAGTTCCGCGAGGGCAGAGAGAACCAGTACTGCCACCCCGGCGTAGAGCACCAGCTGCGATTGGCCTTCGCTTAAGTGCCCGGCGGGAAAGAGCAGGACGGACAGGGCCAGTGCCGCCGCGGCGAGTGCACGGCCGGCCACGAGGGCGGCTCCGATGATGGTGGGCGCAGGGCGCCTGTTCCTGCTGTCGCTCGCGAGCCGCGGAACGGCAACGCCGGGCACCATCGTTGCCCGCAGGTTAATGATGGGAAGGTCGCCGTCGGTGGCAATTTCATCGCCGCCGCCGTTGCGGGTGTGATACCCGGTGGAGAAGTCCCGGATCACCCGGACGTCGGCCGAGGGTTCGGCGGCGGAAATGGACGCGACGATGTGGTCCCGCTCATCGTCCGTGTGCTCGTCGATCTTGTGCGTGATCTGGAGGGTGAACAGGGAGAAGCCGACGCTGCGGTCGTACGTGCCCGCGGCCAGCCAGTCCGCGGCCACGCCGCCGGGAAGCAGCCAGCCGGGCGGGCACCGCCAGAAGCGGACGTGGTGGCGCTTGCCCGGGGTTCCGTCCACTTCCTGCTGGTACGCGAAGTCCTGCTGCCGGCCGAAGAGGAAGAGCGGGCTGACCGGCGCCTCAAGGTAGCTGCGGCGCAGCAGGGTGGAGGTGATGATCCTCCGGCTGCTGGCCAGGGTGACGTCGTCGGCGATGGTCCAGCCGGCCCGGCGCATCACGTGGTGGAGCTGGGCTTCGGAGCTGAGCAGGGCCACATTCACCGGATCGCCGAGCAGGCCGTCGCTGGTGCGGGCGCGCCCGATGAAATAGTCGGGCACATAGACGCGGGTCAGGATCGAGTGGAGCCTGGGCAGGACGAGGTAGGCGAGCATGGCCCAGAAGACGAACGTGAACCAGAGCTGGCCCCAGCCCCACTGGAAGCTGAGCTCAAGGAGAAGATAGGTCAACCACGCGGCGGCGACACCACCGACCATAAAAAAGATCCGGTCCCAGACGGTATCGAGTGCAGTGCGGGCCACGTCCGCGATAGGAGCCCTCACCGCAGGCCTGGTCATGGGCAAAATAATACTGGAGACGGTTGCTGGTTCCGTGGGCACAACGGCCCGGGCTGATATGCATGGTAATCCCCCCGTAAAAGCGTGTGGTCAGTCCAGCGGAAGCGTGACCGTGACGCGGGTACCCTCGCCGGGCGCACTGTCAATGGTTGCGGTGCCGCCGGCGTCATGGACTGCGATGGACATCAGGAACAGTCCGAATCCCTGCGGGCGGTTGCCCGTGCGGTCATTGCCGTCGAAGCCTGCACCGTTGTCGGCCACCGTCAGCCGGATGCCGTGATGTACTGCCGCGAGCCGGACGGTCAGTTCGGTGGCACCGGCGAATTTGAGCGCATTGCTCAGGGCCTCCTGTGCGGCGTGGTAGAGCAGCCCTGCAGTGCCGGACGGTATCTCGACGCCGTGGTGCGGCGTCTCCCACCGGACCGTGGTTCCCTGCTCCCGCAGCGGGGCGGCGAGCCGGTCGATGCAGCCGGCGAGCCCCAGGGCGTGAAAATCCAACGGTGCCTGGTCGGTGATGACGCCGTGGATCGCGGCGACCTCATTGGCAGCTTGAGCCTTTTTCATGGCCGGTCCTGCTTCCTTGCAGCCTGTGATGCTTCCTTCTCACGGGTGCTGGGTTCCCGCCTGGATGTATGACTCAAGGGTGGACCGGCGGAATCATGAATGACGCGACTTTGACGCAATTTTGGCTCAAGTTCCCGGGGATACCTGGGGCGAACTCAAGAGATGCACAAGATTTGATTCGACGGCAATGTCCGCTGTCCCGCCGTGTGTAGGCTCATCATCAACCTCATATGTCCAGTTAGTGGAGATACCCATCCGCGGGCTCCCTGCCGACGAATATGAAGGGGTGACTGGCCGAAGACTATGGGGGCATAGATGGAAGAACGCGGCATTGCCGTTGTGGTAGAGGACGACGACGACGTCAGGAATTCCCTGCGGGAGGTGCTGCTGCAGTCAGGTTTCGCCGTCCACGCGACCGCCTCCGGGCTCGAAGGTGTTGAGGCGGTCCGCCGGTACAACCCGGTGGTGGTCACCATGGACCTCGGGCTTCCGGACTTTGACGGACTGGAAGCGTCCCGCCGCATCCGCACGTTTAGCGACGCCTATCTTGTCATTGTGACCGGCCGGGTGGACGAAGCCGACGCGATCATGGGCTTCGAAGCAGGGGCCGATGACTTCCTGACCAAGCCTTTCCGTCCCCGCGAGCTGCGGGCGAGGATCGCCGCCATGCTGCGACGGCCAAGGCGGGCTGGCCACAGGCTGGCGGGACCGGCCGGTGATGCACGGGGAGCGCTCAACACTCCGGACGATGCCGCACTGTCGTCCGTCCCGGCCGTGGCGGCACTCCGGCAGGGTGAGCCTGCCGATCCCGAACTCGCCGATTTCGAGCACAACGGCCTCACGCTCAGCGAGGGAACCAGGACCGCCGAATTCGAGGGGCTACGGATTGAGCTGACCCGGACCCAGTTCGACCTTCTCCTGGTGCTCCTGGAGAACGGCCGCCTGGTTCAGACCAAGGCCGACCTGGTCCGCCGCCTGAGGAACGAACCCTACGACACCGGCTCCTATGTCAGCACGGCAGAGGAGCGCACCGTCGAAGTCCACATGGGAAACCTGCGGAAACGGCTGGGAGACGACTCGCGCGCGCCCAGGTGGGTCGAAACCGTGCGGGGAATTGGCTACCGGCTGGCGCCGCAGATGGCTGCCGAATAGCCTGACGGGCGCCTATTCTTAAGCTTGGCGGAGGGAAGCACCGTGACTCCCAAGCAACTGGTATTCGTAGTGGCTGCCACCGTGGGCGTCTTGGCCCTGGTGCTGATCTCGATCGACTGGCAGCCGGCCGCCCTGCAGGATCCCGCCCGGACGCTGGGTGTCCTCAACGCCCAGGGTGTCATCCGCTGGGGCGAGAACCCGGCCCGGGCACCTTTCTCAGTCTTTGAACTCTCCCTGTTCGTCGCCGTCGGGCTTGCCTTCGTCCTGGCCGGCGTGACCGCGTGGCAGACCCGGCCCAACCGGAATCCCGGCCTGCTGCTGGTGGTGGCCGGGCTGCTGTGGCTGGCGGCCGGCGTGCGGCGGTCCAGTGATCCGGTCCTCTTTACGGTGGGGGTGGGGCTGACCCTGATGTACCAGCCTCCGCTGCTGCAGCTGGCCCTCAGCTTCCCGTCCGGAGTCCTGCGCTCGCGTGCGGAACGGGCGGCTGTGGTTTTCTTCTTCGCCGCCTGGGCGGTGATTGCCGTGGCGAGCTGGGCGTTCTTCGACCCCCGGCTGCACATCGCCGCAGGGGAGTCCACGTCCCGGAACCTGTTCCTGCTGTGGGACAGCCCGCAGCTCACCAGCGCTATCGGCGACGTTGCCCGCATTCTCCAGGTGGGCATCGGGTTGGCAATTGTGGCCGTGCTCGTGGCCCGCTGGCAGTCCGGCTCAGCCGCCTACCGGGCGGCCTTCCTGCCGTTGTGGCTGGCAGTGATCATCAAGACCGCCTCCACCGTCTGGGTGTCACTTGCCGTGGTCCAGCTGACCGGCACACTGTCCAATGAGGCACTGCTGTGGCAATACCCGGCGACGGCGATCGTCCCGCTCGCCGTGCTGCTGGGGCTCTGGCGCTACCGGTTCGCCCGCGGCGCGCTGAGCGAGCTGCTGGTGGAGATCGGTGCGGCGCCGGTCAGTGACCGGCTGATCCGCGCCTTGCGCAGGTCGGTCCGGGACCCCACCCTCAGCCTGTGGCGGTGGTCGCCAGCGCTGTCCGGATTCGTGGACGACGACGGCGTGCCCCGCGCCGTCCCGGAGGACGGATCCGGGCGGGCGGCCATGGTTCTGGAGCGTAACGGCACGCCCGTCGGGGCCCTGGTTTTCGACGAAGCACTCCGGGACCAGCCCCAGCTGCTGGCGGCAGTGCAGAGCGCCACGTCCCTGGCCCTGGACAACCAGAACATGGAGCAGCAGCTGCGGGACCAGCTGGTCGAGGTCCGCCGCTCCCGGGAACGGATAGTCACCGCCGGGGACGCCCGGCGTCGTGAACTCGAACGGGACCTCCACGACGGTGCGCAGCAGCGTCTGGTGGGCGTGTCCATGGACCTGGCGAGGGCACGGCGTGCCGCGAGCCCCGAGGAGATGAAAGTCCTTGTGGCGCAGGCCAGCGACGAGCTCGCCGTTGCGCTGGCGGAACTGCGTGAACTGGCCCGGGGCGTCTACCCGCCGTCGCTGCGCGAAAGAGGCCTGGGCGGCTCGCTCACGGCGCTCGCGGAGCGGTCCGCGCTGCCCATCGAGCTGGACGTTGACCTGCAGCAAAGGCCTCCGCCGCCGGTGGAACTCGCAGCGTATTTCATCTGCGCCGAGGCCGTGACCAACGCCGCCAAGCACGCCCGGGCCTCGAACCTGCAGATCGGCGTCAAAGGCACGGAAGACGGACTCAGCCTGCACGTGACGGATAACGGGATCGGCGGGGCGAGTCCCGGCGCCGACGGCGGCCTGCTGGGGCTGGCCGACCGGGCGGCGGCCCTAGGCGGCTCCCTTACGGTCACCAGCCCGGCCGGCCGCGGAACAACCGTGGCCGCAACCCTGCCCTTCTCGGCCGACCCGATGGAGGACCTGCCATGACACTGCGCGTCGCCATCGCGGACGACTCGGCGCTGCTCCGCCGCGGCCTTGCCGCGCTGCTCAGTTCCGAAGGGCTGGAGGTGGTGTGCGAGGCCGCGGACGCCCAGGAGCTACTGGGATGTATCGCAGCGCAGCAGCCTGATGTTGCCATCGTCGACATCCGCATGCCGCCCACCTTCACCACCGAAGGCATCCAGGCCGCCACCGCGATCCGCCGCGACCAGCCCGGGACGGGGGTTCTGCTGCTGTCCCAATATGTGGAGACGGAGAACGCCATGCAGCTCCTGGGGAACGGAGCGAAAGGGCTCGGCTACCTCCTGAAGGAACGCGTGTCCGACATCGACGACTTCATCGACGCCCTGTACCGGGTGGCGGCCGGCGGGACCGCCGTCGATCCTGAACTGGTGGCCCGGATGGTGGCCCGGCCGCACAACGGACACCAGGGGGAGGACGAGCTCAGCAGCCGCGAGCGGGACGTCCTGGAACTGATGGCCCAGGGGCGCACCAACCAGGCGATCGGCAAGACCCTGTTCCTGGGGGAGCGGACGGTGGAGGCGCACATCCGGAGCATCTTCCTGAAGCTGGGGCTGCGACCCGAACCCGAGGACCACCGCCGGGTCCTCGCCGTGCTCACCTACCTGCGCCGGCACTAGCAAAACGGCGGCTGCCCCCGTGGGGACAGCCGCCGGATTGCCTGCTGGTTGGTCGGACTCAGTTGGATACGGAACTAGTTGGACATGGACGTGGTGCCGCTGCCGGTCCAGCCGGTGAACGGCGACCAGACGCCACCCACGCCTTCCTGATGCCGGACCTTCTGGTAGACCTCCTCGTTGCCGATCTCGGTGTTGGTCAGGGTGCGGACGTTGTGGATGGTGTACCAGCCGTTGGCGGGGCCGAGGTAGCGGCTGAACGAGGAGTTGCCGAGGTGGTCGTCACCGTTGGGCCAGTCGTCGCTTTCCCAGCGCTGCTGCTCGATGTTGACGTAGCGGTTGGCACCGCAGTAGACGTTGATCCGGTAGTCCACAAGTTTGGTGCCGGACGAGTTGAAGCCCGCGAAGATGGGCTTCAGGGGCACCACGGTGCAGGCGTAGTTGGTGGCGGCGGCCTGGGCTGGTGCGGCCAAGGCGACGCCGCCCGCAGCAAGTCCCAGCGTCATTGCTGAGACGAGTGCGATCTTGGCGCGGGACGGGCGGGACTTCTTTGTTCCGGCGGTCATGGACATTTTTTTGCTCCTGTTGCGGTGATTGTGGTTTCGGCCAGGAATCCTTTCCTGATGCCGTGTTTCCATGGTCCGCTCGAGGCCTTGTCCCTGACTTCCGTGCTAGCACTGTTTGTCCGGGGCAGATTGTCCCTGACAAACCAATTGTCAGCTTGCTTATTATTTCCGGCGTTCCTAGTGTTAAAGCCGTAAGGCATCCGGCGAAGGAGGACATATGTCAGCGCACAATATTGCAGGCAAGAAGGTTGCGTTCCTGCTGACCGACGGCGTGGAGCAGGTGGAGCTCACCAGCCCCTGGAACGCAGTGAAGGAGGCAGGCGGCGAGCCCACCCTCGTGGCGCCCAAGGCCGGAAAACTGCAGGGCTTCCACGGCACCGAAAAAGGCGAGAAGTTCGACGTCGACATCACGGCGGCCGAGGCCCGCGCTGCTGATTTCGATGCGCTGGTGATCCCGGGCGGAGTGGTCAATGCGGACCACCTCCGCGTGGACAGGGATGCGCAGGCCTTTGCCCGCAGCTTCTTCGAACAGCACAAGCCGGTGGCGTCCATCTGCCACGGCCCCTGGCTGCTCATCGACGCAGGCGTGGTCCGCGGGCGCAAGCTGACCTCGTACCACACGCTCCAGACCGACCTGAAGAACGCGGGCGCTCTCTGGAGCGATGAGGAGGTTGTGGTGGACCAGGGATTCGTCACCAGCAGGCACCCCGGGGACCTCAAGGCCTTCAACGACAAATTGCTGGAAGAGATCGAAGAGGGCGAGCACGCAGGCCAGACTGCCTGACCGGCACAACGCAGTCAGCAACCTAGTCAGGAAAAGCATAAAGAGGAGGAGTGGGGGGGGGGGGGGGGGGGGGGGGGGGGGGGG
>NZ_JBWKYC010000011.1:85097-86041 GCF_059423525.1 Arthrobacter sp. GW460-12-1-14-TSB2 | reverse complement strand
CCCGCCCCCCCCCCCCCCCCCCCCCCCCCCCCCCCCCCCCCCCCCCCCACTCCTCCTCTTTATTGTCGCTTTCTATGTCAGCTGGAGCTGGGTTCGGTGGTGAGGCCCCGGTGGTCCGGGGTTTTGCTGTTCTGTTCCTCGGCCGGTCCCGGGGGTTTGGTGCCGTCCGCACCGGCAGGGCGGCCATCGACAGGGCCGGGCCCGGCGTGGCGGCCGGACGCCTGGTCCGCCGGCTTTTCCCTCGGCACCGGGTTGGTTTCGTCCTCTACGCCATCGCTCACGATGTCGTCGGCTTCGTTGTGTTCCGTACTCATCGGCTGCTCCTGATCTCGCGGTGTGTTCCCACGCTACAGGCGGGGTGCGGGTGCGTACAGCGGCGGACCTTCCTAGGAGATGGAAGCCCACTGCCGCAGCTCCCGGGTTTCGCCGTATGGAACATCGCGGCTGACGGCCACGGTGTAGGTGGAGAAGCCGGTTTGCGTGACCAGCACGCCGTGGCGGCGTTCCTCCATGGCGTGCCGGAGGGCGATGTCCACGGCACTGTTGAGGTCGTTTTCAATCGTTGCGGGATCGTGGGCAATGATCTCGAGCAGGATGTCGGAATGGTGCTTGATCATGGGGTGCTCTCTTTCGCGGGGCGGGCACTGCGTGTTGAGGGAAGTTGGCCGGGCCGGGCCGTGCTTCGGATAAGGGAATTCGGGGAGGACAAAAAGGGTGCCGTGTGAGGCGGGAGGAGATTCGAGCTGAAGGTGATTCGAAGGGCCCGGCATTCTGAGATGGGGCGGGGCCGGTGCGATGCATCCGGCGGAGGGACCGGGAACGTTTTGTCGTTCCTGCGGATCCACCCTAAGTGTGGCCGACTGACCGGCCGGAAGGCAATCACTTCGCTGGAATTTCTTCTGTGTCCCGCGTCACACGCACAAAAGGCGAGGGGCCCCCCGCGG
>NZ_JBWKYC010000011.1:46008-85075 GCF_059423525.1 Arthrobacter sp. GW460-12-1-14-TSB2 | reverse complement strand
CCCCCCCCCCCCCCCCCCCTCGCCGTGGTGTTCTCTGCTCAGCGCTCCTGGCGCTGCTCGTGCTGTCAGTTCTGCTGGCGCTGAGCCAGGTGCTCGCCCACGGCGAAGGCCCGCGTGATGGCGGACCCCAGGGTGGCCCCGCCGCCGGGGTAGTTGTTCCGGAACACGCCGGCAGCAACGTTCCCGGCGGCGTAAAGCCCGGGGATCGGATCCCCCCGGCGGTCCAGCACGCGGCCGTCGAAGTCGGTTTCCAGCCCGCCGGAGGTGCCCAGCACGCCCGCCGAAATCGGCACCGCATGGAACGGGCCGGTGGCCAGGGGAGCCAGGCACGGGTTGGGGGTGTTGCCGGTATCGCCCAGGAAGCGGTCCTGGGGCGTGGCGCCGCGGCGGAACTCGGTATCGACGCCCGCAGCAGCATCTTTGTTGAACCGGGCCACGGTCTCGCCGAGCCCGGTGGGGTCCACTCCTAGCTTCTCGGCCAGCTCCTCCACGGTTCCGGCCGAGGTCATCCATTCCGGCGGTGACCCGGGCGTTGAGCCGGCCACGGGGTACTTGGACAGGTAGGCGGAGTCGAACACCAGCCATGCCGGATTGTTCAGCTGCCGCCCCGTGTGGGGGTCCACCGAGGCGAACACCCGGCAGGCGTCGTGGTAGTTCAGGGCCTCATTGACGAAGCGCTTTCCCGCGGCGTTCACGGTGATCGAACCGGGCAGGGTCATCTCCACGTTGCCCATCCGGCCGGACTGCCGGCCGTCGTAGCGGTGCGCCGGAACGGAGATCACAGGAACACCCCAGATCGCCGTCATGTCAGCCACCGCAGCCCCGGCCTTGAGGCCCAGTTCCAGCCCGTCGCCCTCGTTGGACGGCGCACTGATGGGCGTCACCGGGAAGGGCAGGAACGCCTGGCGCAGCCTCCGGTTCCATTCGAACCCGCCGGAGGCCAGGACGACGGCGGCAGCCGCCAGCGTCCTGTTGCGGCCCGCCCCGGTACCGAGCGTGACCCTCCAGCCACTTCCGGCGCGGACCAGGTCCTCCACCGGTGCTTCGGCAGCGATGTGGACACCCCGGTCCAGGGCGCTCGCCAGCAGCCGGCCCACCAGTGCGCCGCCCATGGTGCGCACCCCGGTGGCGGCCCTCGTCGCGAGAAGGGCAGGATCGGCGGCCCGGCCGTTGAGCTCGTCCCGCTCCGTCATGGTCAGGAGCGGGAAGTACGACGACGGCCGGATGGCCTCCGCCAGGCCCGGGTAGCCCGACGGATCGAAGGCGTTGTTGTCCAGGCCGCGGCCGCCGTCGGCCGCTCCGTTCCACTCCAGGTGGTAATCGGGGCGGGCGATGGGGGTCATGGACACCCGGGTGCTGCCGGTCAGGTAGGCAACGGCGCGAGGTGCGGTGCGGACGTACCAGTCGATTTCTTCGGGGGACAGGGCGTGCCCTGCTGCCTCCGTGAGGTATTCGACGGCGCGGTCATGGCTGTCGCTGTAGCCGGCCTCGGCTGCCAGATGGTTGTTTGGAGCCCACATCACGCCGCCGCCGGCGGCCGTGGTGCCGCCCAGCAGGGCTGCCTTCTCGGCCACCAGCACGCTCAGCCCGGCGTCCGCCGCGCGGACTGCCGCCACCAGGCCGGCGGCTCCGCTTCCCATCACCACCACGTCGTATGCAGGAGCCAGTTCCTCTGCCGGCGTGAGCACCGGGTGGGCCTCGCGGGTGTCTGAGACCGGGTTCATGCCGGCCCTCCTGCCGGTGCGAATGCTGCTGCTGCTCCGGCAGTGGTACGGTCTCCCGAAGTGCCGGTTGCCGGCATCTCGATGCGGACCTTGCCCACCTTCTCCGTCCGGTTGCGCATCAGTTCGTACGCCTGCTGCAGGTCCGCGAAGCCGAAACGGTGCGTCATCAGGGCCCGGGCCTGGTCCGGATGGCGCGCCAGGAGGGCCAGCCCGTCGGGGATCAGGTTGAGGCTGTTCCGGCTGCCCAGCAGGTCCAGTTCCTTAAACGGAATGTCCTTCATTGAGACCGTGGCCGAGCGCGCTGAAATGCCCACCTGGACGATGCGGCCGGCGCTGGCTACGAGGCGTATGGCGTTCTCCAGCGAGGAGGGTGCGCCGGTGGCCTCGAGCACCAGGCCGGGGCCGTAGCCGTCGGTCAGCCGCCCCAGGCGCGCAGCCTGTTCGGCGTCGGGGAAGCCGGCCGGGTCCACCAGCAGCGTGTCCACAGCACCGAAGTCGCGTGCCAGCTCCAGGCGGTCAACCTCCGTGTCCGCGCAGACGACGTCCACGCCCAGGTCGGTCAGGTACAGGGTGGCGAGCAGCCCGATGGGGCCGCTGCCTAGGACAAGTACGGTTTCCCCTGCCGCGGGGCGGCCGCGGTTCACGGCCTGCATGGCGATGGAGGCGGGCTCGGCCATGGCGGCGAGTTCAAGCGCCAGGCCCTCGGGAACCGGGCACAGCTTGTCCACCGGGACGCTGATAACTTCCACCAGGGCGCCGTCGGAATAGCAGCCGATGCAACTGATGTTGCGGCAGACGTTGAACCGGCCCTGCAGGCATGGCCGGCAGGTTCCGCAGTAGGTCATCGGGCTGACGGCAACCCTGTCCCCGACGCGGATGCCCGCAGCGTTGTAGCCGATTGCTTCGACGACGCCGGAGAACTCGTGGCCCTGAACGACCGGCAGTTCCGCCGGGTAATCGTCCTCCCAGATATGGAGGTCGGTGCCGCAGAGGGTGACGTGGTGGACCCGGACCAGGGCGCGGCCCTGCTCCAGGACAGGCTCGGCCACGTCCTCGTAGCTGATGGTTTCCCTGGCCACAGTGCGGGCGGTCAGCATGGCGCGTCCACGCGTTCGGCGCCGAAGAAGATGTTCCACTGCCGGATGGTCCGCTCTTGGATGAGGTTGTTGCTGAAGAACGGATCCTGGTCCATCAATGCCTCGACCTCGGCCTTGGAAGTGCCCTTGAGGATCAGCAGGGCTCCGGGGGATTCGCCGGAGCCGAAGGGGCCGCTCGTCAGCAGCCGGCCGCCGTCGAACTGCGACTTCAGGAATTCAACGTGGCGTGGCCGGTGCTCGTCGCGTTGGCCGGCCGTGGCGTCGGAGTAGGCATAGGTGACGGCGAAAGTTGCCATGGGGCGGTGTCCTCTTCATTGAGTGTTGTGCAGTGGTGTCCTTCCATCGTGGGACCGGGATTGAGACGTGTCCAACACTTCTTTAGTCAGAGACTATGTGCGAAAACTACATAGTCACCCGACGGGCTGAGCAGTTCGAAGGTCCTAACGTGGCGGCGTGGGCAGCACCGAATCGGCCAGCTCAAGTGCCAGCTTGAGGGCAGGCGAGATGAGGGCAGGATTCCAGGCGATCCCGGAAGCCAGCAGCGGCGCCGCTCCGGAAAGCGCGATGAAGACGGTGCCGCCGGGCATGATCCCGGCCATGGAGTCGGGCACCAGGCTGACGCCCACACCGCCGGCCACCAGGGAGAGGGCCATGTAGGGATCGGAGACCTCCTGCACCACGCGCGGCCTGAAGCCCGCAGTTGTGCACGCCGAAAAGACCGCCTCCCTCAGTGTGGAACCCTGGGCTGCGGGCATGGTGACAAAGCCGTCGGCTGCCAGGTCGGCCAGGGCAATCTGTGGCCGGCCGGCCAGCGGATGGTCCTCCGGAACAGCAGCGCCCAGCGGCTCCACGGCGATACGTCGCGTGGCCAGGGAGGGAGCATCCACCGGAAGCCCGATGAAGGACAGATCCAGGGACCCGTTGCGGAGCTGGTCGAGGGCATCCTGGGTGAGCAGTCCGCCGCTGAGGGTCAGGTCCAGGTGCGGGTAGCTGCTGCGCAGCGCCCGGGTGAGCGGGGGGAGGGTCTTGTGGTTGAGTGCTCCGGAAAACCCGATGCTGAGCCGGCCGTACACTTCGCCTGCGTCCGCGGTGGCGGCCCGGCGCGCCAGGTCCAGCTCCTCCAGGATTTTCCGTGCGTGCGGCAGGAAGGCGAAGCCGGCGGTGGTCAGCGAGACGGCCCTGGTGTTCCGTTCGAAGAGGTCGGTGCCGAGGCTCTTTTCCAGCTTCTTGACGGTCTGGCTCAGCGGGGACTGCGCCATGCGAAGCCGGTGGGCGGCGCGGCCAAAATGCAGTTCCTCGGCCACCGCCAGGAAAGCCTCGATCTGCCGCAGCTCCACGTTGTTCCTCCCGGCGGTGTTCCCGTGATGGCCTGCCCCGTTGCTGTCGCCAGGTGCAGGCCTGTTCACCCCTAGGCTACTTCCACGGGCCCGCAGTCCTGCCGGCACGGGGATATATTGGCAGGAGAAAAGCTGGCACAACCGGGAGGAACCATGGCGAACTCCGCATCGGGGGAGTCCGTCATCCAGCGGGTGGTGAAGATCCTCGATGCCTTCTCCCGGGGGCATCCGCGTTTGACGCTCGCCGAGCTGGTCCGCATCACCGGAATGTCCAGCAGCACCGCGCACCGCCTGGCCAACGACCTCGTAGACAGCGGGCTGCTCAACCGCGGCGACGCCGGGGACTACGGCGTGGGCGTCAAGATGTGGGAACTTGCCTCGCGCAGCAACCCCCTCGAAGAGTTCCGGCGCCGGGGGCTTCCCTTTCTGGAAGGTGTCCACGCGGCCGTCCGCGAGAACGTCTCGCTGTCCATCCCCGACGTCGAATCCGGCAGCGTCCTGTACCTCGAACGCCTCGACCGGCACGGCACCGTCCTGAACCTTGCCGACGTCGCCGGCCGGCTCGACATCCACAACACCTCCTCGGGCCTCGCCATGATGGCCCACATGCCCCGCCACGTCCAGGAGCGTTTCCTGGCCGGCCCGCTGGAGAAGACCACGCCCAACACGGAAACGGACCCCGTGAAAATCCGCGCACACCTGGCGTTGATCCGGGAGCGGGGCTATGTCCGGCTGGCCGGCGTCCTGGTTCCGGAAAACACCGCCTATTCCGTGCCCGTGTTCGGTGAGGGCAACAGCGTGATCGGTGCGATCGCCGTCGTCGTTCCCACCGCGGATGAGAAGCCCCAGCTGATCCTGCCGGTGCTGGTGGCCGCCGGCCGCGGCCTGTCCCGGACCATGGGTGCCGAGCGCCGGCCCTACGGAAACCGGCCTTGGCTCGAACCGGGCCGCCAGGCCGCGGCGGACCGGGACGCGAAGACCTAGGACGATCCCGCCCGTCCCGGTGCGCCGTCCCCTGTAGCTGTCCCGTGTAGCTGTCCCGTGGCAGGCGTCCCGTTGAATGGGATTTGGCGCTGAAATCTGTGATGCCGCTCATACAGTTTTTCATCAGGGAGCCACGCAACCGCCCGCCGGCTGGCGGAAGCTCCCGGCCCCAAAACTCTTACGGAACGTGCCACCGCAACGTGGCGGCGGCCCCCACCACCCTTAACCCGTGACACTCGATGAGGAGACACTATGGGACATGTTCAGCAACCCCCGGCCCTTGAGCTTGGGGAGACCGCCGTCGTAGAAAACCGCCCGGAAAAGATGCCCAAGAAGGCGGCCCTGGCTTCTTTCCTGGGGTCCACCCTGGAGTACTACGACTTCTTCATCTACGGCACCGCCGCAGCACTCGTCTTCCCCAAGATCTTCTTTCCGGGCGGCGACCCCGTGGTGGCACTGCTCGGAGCGATGGCAACCTTCGGCGTCGGGTACCTGGCCCGGCCGCTGGGCGGCATCGTGATGAGCCACTTCGGTGACAAGGTGGGCCGCAAGCAGGCACTGATGATCACGCTGGTGATCATGGGCGTCGCGTCCATCGGCATCGGCTTCCTGCCCACCTACGGCCAAATCGGCTACTGGGCGACCGCACTGCTGCTGGTCGGCCGCCTGGCGCAGGGCTTCTCCGCGGGTGCCGAGGCCGCCGGCGCGTCCACCCTCACCATGGAGCACTCCCCGGAAGGCCGCCGCGGCTTCTTCACCAGCTTCGTGATGACCGGCTACGCCTCAGGCATGGTGCTCTCCACCGTGGTCTTCATCCCGCTGGCCGCCCTTCCCGAAGACCAGCTGCTCAGCTGGGGCTGGCGTATACCGTTCTGGCTGTCCGTTGTGGTCCTCGGCGTCGCCTACTGGATCCGCACCCGCCTGGAGGAACCGCCGGTCTTCGAAGAAGCTGTGGATCCGGCCAAGCCCAAGGGCATCCCGGCAGCCGAGGTCCTGAAGACACAGTGGCGCGACGTCCTGCGGGTAGCCCTGGTCATGCTGTTCTCCGTCATGCAGACCACCTTCACCGTGTACGCACTGGCCTACGCCACGGGTCCCTCCATCGGGCTGGACCGGACGCTGATGCTCACCGTCAACGCCGTCACCATCGGCCTGTCGATGTTCACCATCCCGCTGGCGGGCATTATCTCGGACAAGTTCGGCCGCAAGAAGGTGCTCCTGGTGGGCGCGCTCGGCTGCGCTGTCACCTCGTTCGGCTACTTCTGGGCCATCAGCGAGCACAACGTCCCCCTCATCTTTGTCTTCGGGTTCCTGAACATGTCCGTGTTCTACTCCTGCTGGAACGGCGTCTGGACGGTCTTCTTCCCCGAGATGTTCCCCGCACCGGTCCGCTACTCGGGAATGGCCATCGGCAGCCAGGTGGGCCTGATCCTCACCGGGTTCGCCCCCGTCATCGCCACAATGCTCGCCCAGCCCGGCCCCGGCGGCTGGATACCGGTGGCCAGCTTCACGGTGGTCTGCCTGACCGTCTCCGCGATTGCCATCGCGACGGCGAGGGAAACCCACAAGACCCCGCTCGAAGAACTCGGACTGCCCCGCAAACGCCGCGTTTCCGCCTAGCGCACCCGGTTTCGGCCCAGCGCCCACCTTACCCACGCACCAGAAAGTTGATCCTCCCGTGACTCCATCAGCATCCGCACCCGCCCGCACCTTCCGCGTCGGCATCGTTGGCTGCGGCGCCATCTCCCGCAACCATCTCGAGGCCTTCGGCGCCCTGGACAACGTCCGGATCGTCGGGGTCTGCGACATCGACCTGGACCGGGCCCGTGCCACTGCCGAATCGTGGGATGTGCCGAACGCCGTGAATACGGTGGGCGAGCTGCTGGATCTCGGCGTGGACATCATCTCGGTCTGCACGCCGCACCCCACCCATGAGGAAGTGGTGCTGCAGTCGGCCGCGGCCGGCGTCCACGTGCTCTGCGAGAAGCCCATCTCCACCGACCTGCCCTCGGCCGAGCGGATGGCCGCGGCGTGCGCCGACGCCGGGGTGAAGCTGGGCGTGCTCTTCCAGCGCCGCTTCTGGCCGGGCGCCCGGCGGATCCGGGCGGCGATCGACGACGGCACCCTGGGCCGCCCCGTCATGGGGCAGTGCTCGGTGATGCTGCACCGCGAACCGGAGTACTACTCCAAGGACGCCTGGCGCGGAACCTGGGCCAACGACGGCGGCGGGGTCCTGATGACGCAGGCCATCCACTACATCGACCTGCTGCAGTGGTTCATGGGGGACATTGCGGAGGTCTACGGCAAGGTCAACAGCTACAAGCACGGCGCCAACATCGAGGTGGAGGACTCCGCCACAGCGGTCCTGACCTTCGCCTCCGGAGCCATGGCAACGCTGGAGGCCTCGACGGCGGTGTCGCCCAGCCTGGGCGTGCAGATCCGCATCACCGGCGAGACCGGCGCCTCGGCTTCCCTCACCGAGTTCCCGGAGGGCAGCGACGGCCGGGTGGACCTGTGGGCCGTCGGCGAAACCATCACCACTGAAGCTGTCCACCCCGCAGGAATCCGCCCCAACGTGGACCTGGCCACCATCAACGGCCAGCTCATCCCGCACCACACCAGCCAGGTCCGCGACTTCGTGGCCGCACTGGAAAACGGCACCGAGCCGGCCGTCACGGGCGAGGACGCCACTAGGGCGCTGCGCATCCTGCTGGCCGTGTACGAATCCTCCCGAACGGGCGTCCCGGTCCGCTTCGCCGCAGTGGACCAGCGGGGCATCACCGGCCAGCCTTCCCCGCCGGAAGCCCCGGCAGCCGAACTCACCGCCCGGATTCCGGCAGCAAGGTAGGAGAACCCCATGAGCACCGAACGCTTTGCAGCCCTGCCGCTGACCCTTGGCCGCAACGGCCGCACTCCGCGGACACTCCGGAACCGCCTCGCCTCCGCTCCGATGGAACGCAACTACGGCACCACGGACGGCCGGATCACGGAGCAGTACATCGACTACCTGGTCACCCGTGCCCGGGCCGGCCTGGGCCTGGTGACAACGGAAGCCACCTACGTC
Source organism: Arthrobacter sp. GW460-12-1-14-TSB2 (assembly GCF_059423525.1). Classification (NCBI taxonomy): domain Bacteria; kingdom Bacillati; phylum Actinomycetota; class Actinomycetes; order Micrococcales; family Micrococcaceae; genus Arthrobacter; species Arthrobacter sp. GW460-12-1-14-TSB2. The sequence goes on along the minus strand of NZ_JBWKYC010000011.1, from coordinate 76,869 downwards.
CGCGCCGACGGCAAAGGCCGCACGCACCAGCTGGGCCTGCACACCGACGCCATGGTCCCGGGCCTGCGCAAACTCACGGACGCCCTGCACGCCGCAGGTGCGCTCGCCGCCGTCGAAATCAACCACGGCGGCCGCACCGCACAGGCTGCGGTATCGGGACACAAGAACCTGGCGCCGTCGCCGGTGCCGTGTGAGGTGGCCGGCGGCGAGGTGCCCCGTGAACTGACCGTCGGGGAATGCTACGACCTCGTGGAAGCCTACGGCCAGGCTGCCCGCCGCGCCGTGGACGCCGGCTTCGACGTCATCAACATCCACGGAGCCCACGGCTACCTGATCCACCAGTTCATGTCCCCCATCTCCAACCACCGCACCGACGAATTCGCCGCCCCGGAACACTTCATGAACCTGGTGGTCGACGAAGTCCGGCAGGCCGCCCCCGATGCCATCATCGGCATGCGCGTCTCCGTGGTGGAGGGTCCGGCGGACGGCATCAGCGCGGAACAGCAGCTGGCCATCATCGCCAAAGCCCACCTCGAGCACCTCGACTTCCTGGACATCTCCGCCGGCAGCTACGAGGCCGGCGAATGGATCGTCCAGTCCGGCGAATGGAAGCCGGGCGTCCTTGCCGATTACGCGAAGGCCTACCGCCGGTTCGGCCTTCCGCTGGGCATGGCCGGCCGGCTGAACTCCCCGGCCATCATCGAAGAGGTCCTCCGCGACGGCACCTGCGACTTCGTCAGCCTGGCCCGCGCCATCCACGCAGACCCCGCCTTTGTGGGCGGCGTCCTGCACGGCGAACGCTACCGGCCGTGCATCGCCTGCAACGTCTGCATCGACAACCTGGGACTCGGCCAGGTGACCTGCACCGTCAACCCGGCCGTGGGCCGCTCCCGAGTCCCGATCCCCACGCCCGCCGTCCGTGAAGGCTCCCGCGTTGTGGTGGTGGGCGCAGGCCCCGCGGGCCTCACCGCAGCCCGTGAACTCGCCGAAGCCGGCGCACAGGTGACAGTGCTCGACGACGGTGCCCGCCCCGGCGGCCAGTTCGCCCTCGCGGAGCGGATGAAGTCCACCCCGGACTTCCACCGTTTCGCCGAATGGTCGGCAGAGGAGAACGCCCGGCTCGGCGTCGACGTCCGGCTAGGCACGCACGTAAACACGAACGACGTCGCCGCACTGGTACGGGAAACCGGCGCCGACGCTGTTGTGCTGGCTACGGGCGGATTGCGCCCGGCCGCCCGGTTCACCGGCGGTGATTCCCACAACGTCCTGGACGTGCGCGAATGGCTCGCCGCCCACCCCGGCGTCCTGGACGGCGGCGCTTCCAGCGGCGAAGTCCCCGCAGCGGTGACCATCTGGGGGGCCGACTCCGTGGCCATGAGCGTGGCGGACACATTGGCGGACCGGGGCGCCGCTGTGCTGCTGGTAGGGCCGCAGGACGCCATCGCGCCGGAATCCGGCCGCCGCGCCAAGATCCTGGCCGTGCCCCGGCTGGAGCAGAATCCGCGGGTCCGGATCCGGCTGGGCGCCGCGATCGAGGAGTACGATGGCGCCCGGATCCGGCTCAGCAGCGGCGAGTGGCTGGACGCCCCCGGGCCGCTGCTGGTCTCCCGTTCGGTTGCACCGCTGGACGGCTCCGTGCCGGCCCGTGAACGCGACGCGGAGCTGAGTTTCGCGGCCGGGGTTCCCGTGACCCTCGCCGGAACGGTGGTGGACCAGACCCCGGCCATCGCCTCCAACGCCGTGAAGAGCGGCTACGACGCCGCCCAGCGCGTGGCCGCCGCACTGGCCGCCAGTCCCACCGGCGACCGAGCCCGTCGAGATCCAGCGAACCTTTCCCTGAACGGAGCAGCATCATGAACACCCCGCCTCGCCGCCAGGTGGGCCTGGCCCAGCTTTCCCTCGTGGGGACAGCGCCGCCGGACCTCGTGACCATCGCCGCCGGGGCAGGCTTCGACTTCATCGGCGCCCGGGTGCGGCCGGTCACGGCGGCCGAGCGGGCGTACGACCTGCAGCCGGGGTCACCCATGCTCAGGGAAACCCTGGCACGGATGCGGGACACCGGGGTGACGGTGAAGGACATCGAGTTCCTGCTGCTGGACGGCAGCGAACAGCGCGAGGCGTGGCTGCGGATGATGGAAGCAGGCCAGGCGCTGGGCGCCGGCTCGCTGACCGTAGCCGGCGCCGATGCGGACACCGCGCGGCTGGCGGACACCCTGGCCCGTATGACGGAGGACGGCCGGGGCTTCGGCATCGTGCCCACGCTGGAACCGATCTCCTACCAGGCGGTCCATTCGATCCCCGCCGCGGCCGAGCTGGCCCGGGCGGCGGGATGCAAGATCGTGGTGGACGCCCTGCACTTCAACCGCTTCGGCGGCACGCTCGACCAGCTGGCAGCCAGTGCGGACCTCGTCCCGCTGCTGCAGTTGTGCGACGGCCCGGTGCAGCGGCCCGCCAGCCGCGAGGACCTGGTGGCCGAGTCCCGTTCCGAGCGCGGTGTCCCCGGCGAAGGCGGGTTCGATCTCGCCGCGCTGGTGGCCGCGTTCCCGGCAGGGACGCCCGTGAGCGTCGAGACGCCGTCGGACCGGCGGGTTGCCGAACTCGGCGAACCGGGCTGGGCCCGGAACCTCAAAGCCGCCTCCGACGCCGTACTCGCGGCAGCGGAGAGCCTCCAGGAAGCAGGGACCGAGTGAGCGAAGTACTGGAAAGCACGACGACGGAGCTTGCCCCCGGCGTCCACGTTCCGCTGATCGGGCTGGGCACTTGGCCGATGGTGGGGGAGGAAGCCGCGGATGCCGTGAACCGCGCCATCAACAACGGCTACCGGCACATCGATACTGCTGAGAACTACGGCAATGAAGAGGCGGTGGGGGAGGGCATCCGGCGCAGCGGCATCGCCCGGCAGGACATCTTCATCACCACCAAGTTCAACCGGGACTGGCACAGCCGGGACGGCGTCGGCACCGCTTTTGAACGCTCGGCGGCCCGACTCGGCGTGGATTACCTGGACCTGTTCCTGGTCCATTGGCCCAACCCCGCGCAGGGCCGGTTCGTCGAGGCCTGCGAAGGCCTCCAGCAGCTGGCGGACGACGGCGTCATCCGCGCCTGGGGCGTCTCCAACTTCAAGCCCGCCCACCTGCTTGCAGTGGAAAGAGCCGGACTTACGGTGCCGGTCAACCAGGTGCAGGTGGACCCCGCCCACGGCCAGCCTGAACAGCTGGCCTTCCACCGCGAGCACGGCATTGCCACCGGTGCGTACAGCCCGCTCGGCCGCAACGGCGACTTCCTGGCCAGCCCGGCCATTACCGGAGCGGCGCAGGAGCTCGGCAGGACGCCCGGGCAGATCGTGCTCCGCTGGCATGTCCAGCAGGGCCGCATCGCCACACCGAAGTCCGCCAGCGACACCCGTCAGCGGCAGAACCTGGACGTCTTCGGCTTTGAGCTGACAGCGGACCAGCTGGCCGCCATCAATGCACTGGAGACCGGCGCCCCGCCGCGCCTCGATTCAGATACCTTCGGCCACTGACCACTACCGACACTGAGAGACACCGAGAGACCCACAATGGAGAACCCCATGAACGCGAGCACCGACTCCACGCCGGCACCGGCCGCTATTGGACAGGACCGCCGGCTTCCCGCCGTGGACTGCGATGTCCTGGTGGTCGGATCAGGTGCCGGCGGATTGTCCGCCGCGGTCACCGCCGCCTATCACGGCCTCAAAGTCATCGTGGTGGAAAAGGCCGAGGTCTGCGGCGGGGCCACGTCCTGGTCCGGAGGCTGGGCCTGGACCCCCGGCAACCCCCTGGCCAGGGCTGCCGGCGTGAACGAGGACAAGGAAACGTTCCGCACCTACCTGCGCCACACCCTGGGGCAGGAGTACCAGGCGGACAAGGTGGACGCCTTCCTCGACGCCGTGCCGCACATGGTGGGGTTCTTCCAGCACAAGACGTCCCTCCACTTCGTCCCGGGAACCAGGATCAATGACATCTACGGCAAGGTACCGGGCGCAGGCACCGGCAACCGCTCAGTGGGCCCCAAGCCGATCAACGCCCGCCGGATCCGGCCGGAACTCCGGGCAAAGATGCGCCACCAGCTCTACGAGACGTCCTTCCTGGGCATGGGCATCATGGCCGGACCGGACCTCACCAAATTCCTCTCCGCCTCACAGGGCAACCCGAAGGGCATCTTCCACGCCGGCTGGCGCATGGGCCTCCACCTCCTGGACCTGCTGATTCACCGCCGCAACATGCAACTGGTCAACGGCACCGCCCTGACCGGACGCCTGCTGAAGTCCGCTGACGATCTCGGTGTGGACATCCGCGTTTCCACGCCCGCGAAACGGCTACTTACCGACAACAACGGCAAGGTGACCGGCGCCGTCGTCGGCTCCCCGGACGGTGAGCTGCAGATCAACGCAGCACGCGGCGTCGTCCTCGCCGCCGGCGGCTTCCCCAACGACATCCAACGCCGGAAAGAGCTGTTTCCCCACACTCCCACCGGCCGGGAACACTGGACGCTGGCACCGGCGGAGACCACTGGCGACGGCATCAGCCTGGCCCAGGCCGTGGGCGCCCGGTTCAAGACCGACGTCAAGTCCGCCGCGGCGTGGTGCCCCGTGTCGCTGGTGCCGTACCGCAACGGCCGCACAGGCCCCTTCCCGCACATCATGGACCGCGCCAAGCCGGGCAGCATCGGCGTCCTCGCGAACGGCAAGCGCTTCGTCAACGAGGCCAACGGCTACTACGACTACGTAGCCGCGCTGATGGAAGCCACGCCCGCGGGCGGCACCGCGGAGTCGTGGCAGATTGCCGACAGCCGGTTCGTCCGCAGGTTCCCGCTGGGCATGGCCAAGCCGCTGCCGGTCCCGCTGTTCCCGTACCTTCGCTCCGGCTACCTCAAGAAGGGGCGGACCGTCGAGGAGCTCGCGGCGAGGTGCGGGATAGACCCCGCCGGCCTCAAAGCCACCGTGGCGGAGTTCAACCGCAACGCCCGCGACGGCGTGGACCCCGACTTCGGACGCGGCGAGACCGCGTTCAACCGCTATGGCGGCGACGCCGGGAACCGGCCCAACCCCTCGCTGGGTCCGCTCGAGAAAGGTCCTTTCTACGCGGTCCGCGTGGTTCCCGGCAGCTTCGGCACCTTCGCCGGACTGGAGGCGGACGGCCGCAGCCGCGTCCTGGACAACGACGGCCGGCCGATCGAAGGGCTCTACGTTGCGGGCACCGACCAGGCCAACGTCATGGGCGGGCACTACCCTGCGGGCGGCATCAATCTGGGGCCGGCCCTCACCTTCGGCTACATCGCCGGCCGCGACCTCGCCGGAGCGGACTCGTACGAGGACGACGGGACTCTGCCCGCTGAGGTGCCCGCTGAGGTGCCCGCGAAGGTGCCCGCTGCGGGGCGGCTTTCCACCCGCCGTTGACCGCCTAGGGTGCCGAGCGTATGCTGACGCTCACCTTCCGGGGCCCCGCTCGGCGGGGTCCGGGTCTCCTTCTAGAGCACATGCGGCCACCGGGTGCCGAGGCTGTTTCCGGCGGCGCAATTCCGGCTGATCGCCAGGGGGCACAACTTCATGTCTGACATCACCATCAACGGCATCACCATTGATCCGATCAAACAGAACCGTGCCCTGCGTGACGCCGGACTGGTTGCCGAGGACGCCTCGGAGTCGGACCACATCCTCATCCAGACCGCGGAGCCGCTGACGGCGGAACAGCGCGCGGAACTTGCCGGCATCGACGTCGAGATGCAGGAATACGTATCGGACAACACCTACCTTGCAGCGTTCCCGCCGGCAGACCTGGACCGGGTGCGCGCCCTGCCGTTCGTGAGCTGGGCCGACGTCTACTCCAGGGTCTTCAAGATCCCGCCGCCCCTGCTGCCGCGCGGGGCGGACACCGGCAACGTCCGGTCGCTGGCGGACCACGAACCGCATCCGGACCGCCGGCTGGAAAAGGTGGACCTGCTGCTGCACCCGGGCATCGAGGCCGGCCCGGACCTGATCGCCCGGGTTGCCGTGGCGGCCCGGGTGGAGCCCGACGCCGTGGCGGTGACCCCGGGAAAGCTGCGCATCACCACGTCGGTGGACCAGCTCCCGGAACTGGCGAAGATCGACGAGATCCGCGAGATCCACCCGGTCCGGGAGCGCCAGCTCTTCAACAACGTTGCCCGGCAGATCCTGAATGCCGAGGTGCTGGTCAACGGTACCGTCTACCGCGGCGAGGGCGAAGCGGTGGCCGTTGCGGACACAGGATTCGACACCGGCGACGCCGCCAATCCGCATCCGGCGTTCACCGGACGGGTCCAGACACTCTATGCGCTGGGCCGCACGGCGCCGGACAAGGCGGACGATCCGCACGGCCACGGTACGCACGTGGCCGGCTCCGTGCTGGGCCGGGGAAATTCGGCCACCATGGGCGGGGACATTGAGGGCACGGCACCTGAAGCCATGCTGATCCTGCAAAGCCTGCTCGACGCCAACGGCGGTCTGGGCGGCATCCCGGTCAACCTGAACGACCTCTTCCAAAAGACGTATGACGACGGCGCCCGCGTGCACACGAATTCCTGGGGCGTGCCCGGACTCAACCTGCCCTACGATGCGAGCTCGCGGGAGATCGACGAATTCGTATGGAATCACCCGGACCAGGTGATCTGCTTTGCAGCCGGGAACGACGGCGTGGACGGCAACAGCGACGGCACGGTGGACTCGAACTCCATCGGATCCCAGTCCGCGGCCAAGAACTGCATCACCGTGGGAGCCAGCGAAAGCCTCCGCAAGGATTTTGCGCCCTCCTACGGCACGTACTGGCCGGGTGACTTCCCCGCGAACCCCGTCAAACGGGACAAACAGGCCAACAACCCGGACGGGATGGTGGCCTTCTCCAGCCGCGGGCCCACGAAGGAAGGCCGGATCAAACCCGACGTCGTGGCCCCGGGAACCAGCATCCTGTCCACCCTGTCGCGGAACGCCCCGATGGGCAGCACCTTCGGCACCTCCACCGATCCGCTGTTCTTCTTCGATTCCGGCACGTCCATGGCAACCCCGCTGGTTGCCGGCTGCGCGGCGGTGCTGCGGGAAACACTGGTGAAGAACGGGTTGGCCGCCCCCAGCGCTGCCTTGATCAAGGCCCTGTTGATCAACGGCGCCGATGTGCTGCCGGGACAGTACAACCCCAGTGAGGCCGGCGAATCACCGAACGGGAACTCCGGGTGGGGCCGGGTCAACCTGGGCCGGTCCGTGGTCCTTCCCGGGCAGCCGGGCAACGCGGGCCTGGGCGAAGGCGGCCCGCTGGAGCAGGGGGAGGAGGACTCCTTCGCCATCGACATCCCTGCTGAAGTCCCCAAGGTTGCTGCCAAGGGGAGGCGGCACCGGGGTCCCGCCGGGGACCCGGAACTCACCGCAGCCGGGGTGACGCTGAAGATCACCCTCGTGTGGTCCGATCCGCCCGGTCCCCAGTTGCAGAACGACCTCGACCTCATTGTGCAGGCGGCCGACGGCAGCGAGCGGCACGGAAATTCCGGGACCTCTGCCGGCTTCGACCACGGGAACAACGTGGAGCAGGTCCTCTGGACGGGCATGCCGCCGGGCCCGGCCAAAATCGTGGTCCGCGCCTTCCGGATCACCCAGTTCCCGCAGCCCTACGCTTACGTGTGGCGGCTGTCCTGACGTGCAGGAACTCCACGTGCCGGACTTCCAGGTCCACGGGCATTTGCCCGGGCAAGTGACGATGGCGCATGCCGCGCAGCTTCCCGTGGAAGAGGTCCTGGACCAGTTGGAATCCGGCAGCGGTGGGCTGGCCAGCGGGGAAGCCGCAAAACGGCTGGCTGCCGTGGGCCCCAACGCCGTGCGGACGCATCAAGCGAGCGGATGGTCCGTATTGGGCCGGCAACTGGGCAGCCCCATCCTGATCCTTCTCGCCATCACTGCCGGGCTATCGATCTTCCTGGGGGATGCCACAAACTCCATCGTGATCGGCGTGATCCTGCTGGTCAGCGTCGGTCTGGGCTTTACCAACGAGTTCCGGGCCGAACGCGCCGCCGAGGCCCTGCACTCGCGGGTCACTCACCTGGCCGCGGTTCTCCGCGACGGGACCATGGATGAAGTCGGCGTCACCGCCCTGGTGCCCGGCGACGTCGTGCATCTGGCCATCGGTGCGATCATCCCGGCCGACATCAGGCTGCTGACGGCCAAAGACCTGCTCTGCGACGAAAGCATCCTGACCGGCGAATCCCTGCCGGTCAGCAAAGACCCCGCGCCAGTCACCGGTGCCGTTGCGCTCGCGGACCTGACGTCCTGCCTGTTCATGGGGACCGTGATCCAGTCGGGGAGCTGCACAGGGGTGGTTGTGGCCACGGGCGGGCGGGCCGAATTCGGCCGGATCGCCCTGGGACTCGGTGAGCGGCAGCCGCAGACCGAGTTCCAGCTCGGCCTGAAACGCTTCTCCTACCTGCTGCTGCAGGTGGCCCTGGTTCTCACCTCGCTGATCTTCATCGCCAACCTCCTGTTGCAGCGGCCTGTCATTGAATCCCTGCTGTTCTCGCTGGCCATCGCCGTCGGAATCACCCCGCAGCTGTTGCCGGCCGTCGTGAGCACCAGCCTGGCGACGGGCACGCGTCAGCTGGCCAAACGCAAAGTGCTGGTCAAACGGCTGGTGTGCATTGAGGACCTCGGGGACATGGACGTGCTCGTCACCGATAAGACCGGCACCCTCACCGAAGGCAGGATCAGCTTCACCGCAGCGTTGCCCGCCAGGGAGGGAGTGTCACCGGGCGCCCTGTTGACGCTGGGGCTTCTCGCCACGGAAGCGGACTACGCGGAAGCGAAGGTCTCCATGGTGGGACTGAACCCGCTGGACACGGCACTCTGGGCCTCCGCCGACGCGGCGGGGTTCCAGCCGGACCGCTACGAGCGGCTCGACGTCATCGATTTCGACCACCTCCGGCGCCGGACCAGCGTGCTGGTCAGCATGGACGGCGGAGCGGCGCGGATGGTCACCAAGGGATCGCCGGAAGATGTCCTGGCACTCTGCGTGGACATCCCGGCGGGCGTGCAGGCGATGCTGGACGAACAGTTCAACGCGGGCTCCCGCGTGGTGGCCGTCGCCAGCCGGCCGGCGGGAGGTATGGCGGCGATTGAACCCTCCGACGAGCAGGACCTGGTCCTGGAGGGGCTGCTGGTTTTCCTGGACCGGCCCAAAGCCAACGCCAGGGCTTCGCTGGACCAGCTCGAAGCGCTCGGCATCACGGTCAAGATCGCCACCGGGGACAACGCCAAGGTTGCCGAGAAGGTCTGTGACGAGCTCGGAGTGCTCTCCGGCGGCACGCTCACCGGCGCCGAGGTGGAAAATCTCTCTGATGCCGAGCTGGCAGCAGCGGCCCGCGAGGCGAGCATCTTCGCCCGTGTCTCGCCGGAGCAGAAGGCCCGGATCATCCGCCTGCTTCGCCAAAGCGGGGGGTCCGTCGGGTTCATGGGCGACGGCGTCAATGACGCGCTGGCCTTGCACGCGGCGGACATCGGCATCTCCGTGGACAGCGCCACCGATGTGGCAAAGGACGCCGCCGATGTTGTCCTGCTGGACAAAGACCTGGGCGTGCTGGCAGAGGGGGTGATGGAAGGGCGGAGGATTTTCGCCAACACCATCAAGTACGTGCTGATGGGAACCTCCAGCAACTTCGGCAACATGTTCAGTGCCGCCACGGCCTCAGTCGTCCTAAGTTTCCTGCCGATGCTGCCCGGGCAGATCCTGCTGAACAACCTGCTCTACGACACCGGCCAGCTGGCGATCCCGGGCGACCGCGTGGACAAGGAACAGCTGCTGGCCCCGTCGCACTGGAACATCGGCTTCATCCGGCGTTTCATGTTCCTCTTCGGACCGATCAGCTCCCTGTTCGACTTCGCCACCTTCGCCTTGATGCTGTTCGCGTTCAACGCGGTGCCCGGGGAATTCCGGGCCGGCTGGTTCATCGAATCGATCGCCACGCAAACACTTATCATTTTTGCCATCCGCACCCGGAGGGTTCCTTTCCTGCGGAGCAGGCCTTCGGCCGGCCTGCTGGGTGCATCCCTGGGCGTGGTGGCACTGGGCATCTTCCTCCCGCTGTCTCCGCTGGCGGGTGTTTTGGGGTTTGATCCGCTGCCCACGCCTTTCTTCCTGGCGCTGCTGGGCATGACGGTGGTGTATCTGGTCATGGTCGAATTCGCCAAGCGCTGGTTCTTTGCCCGTACAGCCCAACAGCCTCCTGTCCGGCCGGCCGTCATTCCGCGCCGGCGGCCCACGCACCACATTTCCCGCCGCGCGGCCCGCTTCAGCACCCCGGCAGCCCGCCCCCTGCGGGGACAGCTGGTCCGCGGCGGGCGGAAGAGGAAGGCCAGGACCACCCATGGCCGCTGACGGGCCGGCGGCCCGCTCGGGAAACCCAGCACCGGAAACTATGGATTCAGGGTTGCAACCGGCGTACTCTGCAGCTGTTCGCATCTGGTGATTTGGCCTGAACCGAGGCACATCATGAGCGTTGAATCGAATGCACCGAACTCCGCGGGAAGCATCCGCATGCGGCTCAAGGACCGCATAGCCGCGCACCCGGTCGCCGCTTTCCTGATCCTTGCCATCCCGCTGGCCTGGCTGGCGCAGTGTCTTGCCATCGTCTTGCTCAAGGACGTTACTCCCGGGCTCCTGGTGGAACTGCTGGTCCTGCTGGGGACGGCCGTCCTTGTGACGGCGGCGACGGATGGCCGTGCCGGCGTCCGGCGCCTCTTCAGCGGGGTGGTCCGCTGGCGTGTGGGCGCCGGCTGGTACGCCATGGCGTTGCTGGCACTGCCGTTGCTGACTCTCCTGACCGCCGTCGCGACCGGCACGCTCCGTGAGCCCGGCAGCGGGTGGGCAACAACCGCGGGGCTGTACCTGCTGAAGGCAGTGGTCATCGGCGCCCTGCTGGGCAACGTCTGGGAGGAACTGGCCTGGGCGGGGGTGGTCCAGCGCCGGCTGATGGACCGGAAGGGCGTGCTTGCAGGCTCACTGCTGACTGCCATCCCGTTCGCCCTCATCCATTTGCCCCAGGCCTTCGCCGCGCGGGGGTTCGCAGCGACCCCGTGGACGGACGTTGCCCTGTCCTGGGGAGTGCTCTTCGGGTTCGCCGCCGTAGCGCGTTACCTACTGGGTATGGTGTTCGTGGGAACCGGCGGAAGCATCCTGATTCTGGGACTCCTGCACGGTTCCATGAACGCGTCCCAGGGCATGGACACGGTGGACTGGTGGCAGTTCATCCCGGCGGTGGCGGTGCTGACCGCGGCGGTCGCGGCGTACCTCGCCGTCAGGTCCCGGACCACCGGCCAGGGCAGCAGCGGACATGCCCTGCGCCGGCGGCCATACCGGGCCGCAAACCCGTAGCTGTCAGCCGGCGGAAGGGAGTTAGGGACATGGAAGACACAAAGAACGACGGCGGGCTCCGCCGCCCCGAGCTGCGGCTGTCCGCCGCACTCCTCTTCGCCGGCGTCGTTGCCTCGCTGCTGGCCGGACTCCAGCACCCGGACGCGGCCAGCGCCAACGACCACCCTGCGACGTTCGCCGAGTACGCGGCCAGCGACGCCTGGATCGTGGTCCACCTCGGGCAGTTCGTTGGCATGGCGCTGCTGCTCTGCGGACTGCTGGTGCTTGCCTACGCCCTCAACGTCCGGCACGGGCCAGCGGGCTGGGCCGTGCGGCTGGGTGCGGCGGCGGCCGTTGCCGCGCTCGCCCTCTACGGTGTCCTGCAGGGTGTGGACGGTGTTGCGCTCAAACATGCCGTCGATGCCTGGGCCGGCGCCGCCGAGGGGGAGAAGGCCCTGCGCTTCGCGGCTGCGGAGGACATCCGGTGGCTTGAGTGGGGAGTCAGGAGCTACCAGAGCTTCATGCTGGGTTCAGCGCTCATCCTGTTCGGCAGTGGCATCGCCGCCACGCGCAGGGTCTCCCGGTTCATCGGGTACCTGATGGCGCTGTCCGGAGCGGCCTACCTGGCGCAGGGCTGGATCATCGGTGCCGAGGGCTTCTCCGCATCCAATAGCCTGCCCACGCTGGCGGGCATAGTGCTGATCCTCGGGTGGACCGGCTGGCTCCTCGTGGCGGCCTGGCGGAAGACAGCGGATGACAAAGCAGGGGCGCAGGCTTCCGCCGGCTAGTCTGCCGCTCACTGGACTTCCGCCCGCTGGCAGGTACCGATAATCTGGGAAATGCCAAGATGCTGCCAGAACAGCACCCCAGTTCCTGGCCAAGAGAGGCACGACATGTCAGAGAAGCTGCATCTCACCCCGGAAGACGAGTTTCCGGAAGATCTCTCAAAGGTCGAGGACACGGAACTTCAGGTCCTCGACAGCCAGATCCAGCGCCAGCTGGATTACGAGTACGTGGCCGAGGGCGAACCGAATCCGGAGACCGAATTCAGGCATTTCGACCTCGATGAGGAATTCAGCGAACGGGACAAACGGGATTAACTGTCCACCGGTATTTGCAGCACATTCGTTTCATCGACCCACCTACTCTGCGTTCCCAGCAGGGCGCTAAGCTCCTGCATCCGTACTGCGATCCGGCGTGAGCTTCTTCCGGCCAGCCGCGCCTGGAACCCGGTGATGACGGTTGGATGGAGCTGAAGCCGGACGGGCACGCCGCCGCCGATTTCGAGGCGGAAGATGAACGACTGGTCGTTGCGTTCTTCGGGGTCCACGGCATAGTCGTCTATGAAGTCGCCGGCGCTGTAGATGAGCGGCCGGCCGCGGTAGAGCTCCACGCCGCGGAAGATATGCGCCGAATGCCCGAACACGACGTCGGCCCCCGCATCCACCAGCGCATGCCCCAGCTCCCGGTGGGCGGGCGGCACATCGGCGCCCCAGTTGCCGCCCCAGTGCGCCGAAACGACCAGCAGGTCCGTGCGTGCCCTGGTGCGGCCAACCAGCGCCAGCAGGTCCCGGACCCTTGCCTCGTCCGGGCGCCGTTCGTCCACCGGCACGTAGTACACCCCGGGCCGGAACGGTCCCGCCTCCCAGTCCGGCTGGTTGTCCGTGAAGGCAAGGAGTCCGACGGCGGCCGGACCCACCCGCCGGATCACCGGCCGCCGGGCGGCCTCCAGGTCCGGCCCCGCTCCGGCGTGCAGGATTCCGCTGCGGTCCAGCGCAGGCAGCAACTCCCGGAAGGCGTCCGCCCCGTAGTCGAGCACGTGGTTGTTGGCGAGCGAGACGGCGTCGATGCCCGCGGCAGTCAGTGCGGCAGCGTTCCGGACGTCCGAGCGGAAATGGAACACCTTCCCCGGCAGCGGCGTCCCGCCGTCGGCCAGGACGCATTCGAGGTTGGCGAACCGCATGTCCGCCTGCGCCAGGACCGGAAGCGTGTCGCCCCAGGGGTAGGCAGGCGGGGCTGACCTGAGCCGCTCGTTCACCAGGCGGCCCAGCATCACGTCACCGAGGAAAACCAGCCGCACGGTCCGCCTCCCGCCCCGCCAAAGTCCCGGCTACTTCTCCGCCGGGCCGGCCACAGCGTGCCGTGATCCAGCTTTGAGGGCGGTCCTGATGCTGACCTTCCGGGTGTAGGAGATGGACCCGTAATGGAAGAGCCGCACGGCCACACGGAGCATCAGTGCAGCGCCGACGTAGAGGATGGCGATCACGACTGCGGCTTCCAGGACGCCCAGCGATCCGAACGCGTTCCGCAACAGCGCCGTGACCGGCGCCGAGAAGGGGAAGTAGGTGAACACCTGCACGATCAGGGAATGCGGCTCGGAGATCACCAGGCTGACCGAATAGAACGGAATGAAGATCAGGGCAATCATCACACCCATGAAATTCCCGGCTTCCTTGGCTGTGGGCATTACGGCGCCGATGGCCACCAGCGTGGTGGTGAACAGGGCGAAGCCGCCCACGAGGATGAGGAAACCGACGGTGATGCGCAGGGGGTCGAAGACCAGCTGGGAGAATTCGAACGCGGGGATGCTCAGGGCATCACGGTAGAAGAGTCCGCCGATCAGAATGGGCGAGGCGAAGACCGCCACCTGCACCAGGCCCACCATGAACAGGGCCAGCACCTTCCCTGTGATCAGGGTGGTGGGCTTGAGGGTCGTGAGGATCATTTCGGTGACCCTGTTCTCCTTTTCCTCCAGCGTGGAGTTCAGCATCTGCCCGGCGAGGAGCACCACCAGCCCGTAAAACACCACCAGGAACGCCATCGGCGGAATCACGGAGTTCATGCCGCCGGCCACCTCGGACCCCTGGTAGGTCACCGTTTCCACCTGCACCGACCGCGCCGCGAGCCCGGACAACTGGGGCGAACCGATCCTCACGGCCACAGCGCGGGCAAGCATGGCCTGGGCGACGGCGGCGTACTTGCCGTTTTCAAACAACCCCCGGTCCGCGCCGTAGGCCTTCACCGCAGTCGCCTCGGGATGGGCGGGGAACTCGAAGTAGGCCTCGACGGCGCCGGACCGGACATCCTGTATCCCGGCGTCGGACGAGGCCGCGGGAACGGCGCCGAACGCGGCCGCGTCAGCGGGAGTGATCAGGCCGGAAGCATCCAGGTAGGAGATGCTGAACTGGGCGTTCTTTTGGGCCTCGGCGGCGGAACTGGTGCTGGTGTTGCTGAGGAAGATCATCCCGAACACCACGGCCATGATGACGGGCACGGACAGGGTGCCGATCCAGAAGCGAAGTTTGGTGACGGTGCGGACGAATTCGAAGCTGATGACGGTTCCAAGGTTGTGCTGGGCCACGGCTACGCACCCCGTGTTGCGGCCACACGCCCGGGGGCGGGTGCCGGGGACCCGTTGTGTTCCCCGTACACGCGGATGAAGATGTCCTCCATTGAGATCTTCGTGGTGGTGAAACTGCGGATGACGATGCCGGCGTCCATGAGTTCGCGCAGGATGGCCGCTTCGTCGGTGTCGTCCGTGATGGAGAGCTCCGCGTAGTTGGTTTCCTCCAGCGTCACCTCATAGTGCGGCGACGGCGGGATGGGTCCGGCGTGCCGGATGCGGACCACCCTGCCGCCGTACTTGTTCTGGACCTCATCGATGGTGCCGTAGGCCTCGGACGTGCCGTCCTTCAGGAGGATGATGCGGTCGCAAAGCCGTTCCACTTCCTCCATCTGGTGGGTCACCATCACCACGGTGGCGCCCTCGTTCTTCTGCTCCGCGATGATGTCCATCAGGAGGCGGCGGTTCACGGGGTCGAACCCCTTAGTGGGTTCGTCCAGGATGAGGAGCTCCGGACGGTTCATGATGGTGACGCCGAGCTGGACCTTCTGCTGCTCGCCGCTGGAGAGCTTGTCCACCTGGGTGGCGGCCTTGCCGGCAAGGTCCACGCGGTCCAGGTATGCCAGGGACCATTGCCGCGCCGAGTGCCGGTCCATTCCCTTGAGCCGGCCGAAGTAGGTCATGACGTCCATGACCTTTTCCTTCTTGTAGAGCCCGCGCTCCTCCGGAAGGTAGCCCAGCCTGCTGCCGTGCTCGGGCTTGAAGGGCCGCCCGTTGATGTGGAGGACGCCGGCCGTGGGTTCGTAAAGGCCCAGGAGCGCGCGGATGGTGGTGGTCTTGCCCGAGCCGTTGCTGCCCAGGAACCCGAACGTCTCCCCGGCCCGCACGTCGAAGGACAGGTCGCGGATCACGGTGGTGTCCGCGAAGTCCATCCGGAAACCGCTGATATGCACCACTGGCTCGTCCATGGCTGTCGCCGCCTGTACCGATCATTGCCCGCCGTTGTCGGTTCCCCCGGGGCAGGCTGCCATGTGACCAGAGTGGTTCCGGATGCTCCGAAAAGGAAGGGGCTAAGGTCCCGGCCGTGTGCCGGAACCTGCAACGGGACGTCACGCCGATCCCTCCGCTGGCGGGGCATAAAAATGGCCGGGACGCGAAAATCTCCGCGCCCCGGCCATCAGTAACGACTACTTGTCGTTGATGGTGTCCTTGACGTCCTCGGCGGCGTGCTTCGCGTCGGCCGTGCCCTGATCAATCTTGCCCTCGGTCTCGAGCTTGCTGTTATTGGTCAGCTTGCCGAATGCTTCCTTGGCCTCGCCGATGGCTTTCTCGGCAGCGTTCTTGATCTTGTCGCCCAAACCCATGTTTGTTTCCTCAATCAGTTGATCAGTCGCAGGCGGGCGGATGCCTACCGTATGCCCCTCCACCCTAGGTGCATACGGGTTCGGGTAGTGCCATAGGCGGTTATGCGTCCATGGCGCCGCGGCCGCCGCCCGGTCAAACATTGAGGCGGCGGCGTAACCGGAACACGAGCTCGACGGCGGCGCACCCGCCCAGCGCCGCCAGCAGGGCGGCATTGCGGAGCTCGTCCGGGGGCCACGAGATGCCGAAGAAGTCCGTGACGACCGGGAGGGTGAGCAGCGCCAGCAGGCCTGCATACATGGAGGCGATGATGAGGAAACGCCAGCGGTTCAGCGGCCGGGAGAGCACCACGAGCACCCAGCGCGCCACGAGGGCGAGCACCATGACCGACCCGGTCCGCACGGAGTCCTCCCCGTACCCGCCTGCGATCGCCGCATAGGCATTCAGGGAAAGGACGGCCGCGGTGATGATGAGGCCTGCAGGGACGGCGAACGTCAGGGAGCGTTTGAGGAAGCCGGGCCTGTAGAGCCGGGTGTTTGGCATGAGTGCCAGGAAGAAAGCGGGGATGCCGATGGTGAGCCCGTCGGTGGCGGAGAGCTGTCGCGGCAGGAACGGAAAGCCCCACAGCAAACCGCCGAAGACCACCGAAAGGGCAATGGCATACGCTGTCTTGGCCAGGAACAACATGGAGACGCGCTCGATGTTGGCGATGACCCGCCTTCCCTCAGCCACGACGCCGGGAAGCCTGTCGAATCGGCCGTCCAGCAGCACCAGCCGGGAAACGGCCTTGGTCGCCGCCGCGGCGGTGCCCATGGCTATCCCGATGTCCGCCTCCTTCAGCGCCAGGGCATCATTGACTCCGTCCCCGGTCATGGCCACCACGTGGCCGCGGCTGCGCAGTGCAGCGACCATTGCCTTCTTTTGCGCGGGGGTGACCCGGCCGAACACCTTGTGGTCCCGCAGGACGTCCGCCATGAGCTCGGGATCTTCGGGCAGCTCGCGGGCATCGTAGCCGTCAGCGGAGTCCAGGCCCACGTCGCGGGCAATGGCCGCCACAGTCCGCGGATCATCACCGGAGATGATGCGGAGGTCGACGCCCTGCTCCCGGAAGTAGGCGAGGGTCGTGGCGGCGTCGGGCCGTATCTTTTCACGGAATGTCAGTAACGCGGCCGGCACCAGCGTCGACGGCAGGGCTGCATCCTCCGCTTCCCTGGCAGCCATGGGCCGCCCGGCATGGGCCAAAACAAGGGTCCGGAGGCCGGACGATGCCAGCCCGGCCGCAGAGGCCAGGGCCTGGACGTGTCCCGGGGTCGTGGCCTCGAGGACGAGTGCCGGGGCGCCCAGCACCCAGGCACCGGGCGCAGCCCCGTCGTTGAAACTGACGGCGCTCCATTTCCGGGACGACGCGAAGGGGACGGAGGATACCGGGCGGGGTCCGCTGTCGTACTTGAAGTCGGCGGCGAGGCAGCGGGCGGTGGCGTTTGCGTCGGCGTCGGCCCCGAACCAGCCCAGGGCCTCCTTCCACCCTTGCGCCGGTGCGGTGCCGGCGTCGTGCACGCCGTCGAAAATGATTCGTCCTTCAGTGAGGGTGCCGGTCTTGTCCAGGCAAAGCATGTCCACCCGGGCCAGCCCTTCCACCGCGGCCAGTTCCTGGATGAGGACCTCGTCCCGGGCGAGCCGCAGCCCGCCCAGCGCGAACGCGACGCTGGCCATCAGCACCAGGCCCAGCGGGATCATGGCGATGACGCTTGCCACGGCGCCCACAGCCGCGGTCTTCCATGTGCCTGTGTCCAGCGCCTGGCTCCAGCCTCCCTGGGCGTGCATCTCGCCGTTGACAACAATGGCCATGACAGGGAGGAGGCCCCACGTGATCCACCGCAGGACCCGGTTGAGGCCGGTGCGGATTTCCGAGTTAACCAGGGAAAAACGCTTGGCCGCCGTCGTAAGCTTGCCGGCGAAGGAGTCGTCCCCCACTCGGACAACCTGGGCCCTGCCTTGGCCGCCCACAACACTGGACCCGGCCAGGACCTCGGACCCCGGTGCTTTGTCCACGGGATTGGACTCGCCCGTGAGCAGCGATTCGTCGATTTCCAGCCCGTGGGCGTCGTACACGGCGGCGTCCGCGGGCACCTGGTCGCCGGCGAAGAGCAGGATGACGTCGTCAAGGACCACCTCGGCCGTCGGAATGTCCCGGATGGCGCCGTCCCTGAGTACCCGTGCGTGCGGGGAGTTCAGCACCGCAAGCCGGTCCAGCGACTTCTTGGCCCGGTATTCCTGGACCACCCCGATGACGGCGTTGCCGACCGCGGCGAAACCGAAGAGGGCATCCTGCCACTGCCCCAGGGCCAGGAGCAGCACGAAGCTGCCGGCCACAATGGCGTTGAACAGCGTCAGGACATTGGCGCGGAGGATGTCCCATAGGCTGCGGCTGGATGCGTTGGAGACCAGGTTGGTCAGCCCTCCGCGGACGCGTTCGGAGACGTCCGCACTGGACAGGCCGTTCCCGCGCCACTTGTCTTTGCCAAACAGGTGGGTGCGTTGCCCCGTTACCATGTGTGCTGCTCCCTTGGGCATGCCCCGCTCGTAGTAGTCCTTAGTGTGGCACGTCGGCAGTGTGGCACGGCGGATGTGGCCCGTGGCCCGCCCTGGAGCGGACGGCGGATGTGGCCCGTGAATGCGCGGGAAAGGTACCATCATGACCATGCCCGGAGTTCTCGACATTGCAGGTCCCATCCTGGAAGTGCTGACCTGGATTTGCCTGCCCGCCGGCCTCATCCTTCTGGTGGCCGTGGGGACGATGAGGCGTTTCGATGATCACTGGATCGAGTCGGAGGGCGTGGTCTACTCCGACGAGAGCGGTGTGGGTTTCCGCTGGTACGACCACCACTACCAGGTCCATAACGCGCCCATGTCCCCGCACGACATCAGGCATATGGCTCCGGGTGACGCCGTCACCATCCACTACGCCGTGAAGACGCCCACCCGCTGGCGGACCACTGCGCCGGAGGTCCGCGGCGAGGCTGCAGGGGTCCTGGGCTGGATCCTCAGCGGCATCGGGGCAGCAGCCCTGGTCATCGGATTCCTGCTGCCGATGTTCTGAACCGCTACAGCTCGAAGTGCGTCCTGGCCGGGCCCTGGCCCAGGGAATCGACAATGGCAGCAGCCACGCCGTGCAGTTTCACGTTGCGCGCACTTGAGGCCGCCTTCAGGAGCTCGAAGGCCTCCTCCTGGCTGCACCGGTTCTGGGCCATGATGATCCCGATGGCGACGTCGATCGCGGTGCGGGACTCCAGGGTTGCCTTGAGATTGGCCGCCGTTTCGCTGAAGTGGGCGAACCGCACCGCCAGCCGGAGGGCCATGGACGTCTGGCTGACAAAGTCCTCGGCGAGTTCCAGGACCTTGCCCTCGAACCGGCAGGGCCGGTGGGAATAGAGGTTCAGCGCCGCGCGGGTGTCGCCGTCGAGCTGGAACGGCACGGCGAGGATGGACCGGACGCCGTGCCGCAGGACCGTGTTGGAGTACTTGGGCCAGCGTTCATGGGCCCGGAGGTCCTTGATGTGCACGGTCACCTGGTCGCGGGAAGCGGTCATGCACGGGCCGTCGCCAAAGTCGTACTGGATTTCGTCCATCGCCTGGGCTTCCGGGCTGCTGCTGGCCACCGTTGCTGCCTTACGGTGCCGGAGCAGGGTAATCCCGCAGAGGACGGCATCCCCGGGCTCGGAAAGGCTGCGCGCGGAAACCCGTGCGAGTTCGTGAAGGAATTGCTCCACATCCGAGCTGTTCAACACCATTTCGTGCAGATGCTGGCTGATGGACGTTGCGGTGTTTGCGGTCGACTCGCTGGCCACGATGTTCTTGCTGCCGTTTCATTCAGGTCAAAACGACCCGGCAGCGCGGCCGTCCGCCGCGTCGGTGGCGACGCGGATGGCAGGCAGAGGGGACCGGATCGTAGAACTATCCAACGGCTCTCTGCTAAACCGTACCGGGAAATTATATACATCTGTTGCCGGGCTCCGGACGCGTGTGACAACGCGGCCGTGGCTGCCCTGGGCGGGTTGGCCGAAGGCCGCCAACGCCCCTGGAATCCGGGCCGAAAGTCCCTCCCAGCCAGCCGCCGCCTGCCGGATAGTTGGAGAAGAACGGCCGCCGAAGTCCCTCCCCGCATGCTGAAGTGCATACCCCTGGGTTGCCCGGACCCGCACGGCGGCCATGAGCCACGAGGCGAACGGCTGGCCATGAGCATTTTCGAGGACAGGGTTGAAGCGGGACGGCGGCTGGGGCAGCGCCTCGAATACCTTCGCGGCCAGGACATCGTGATCCTTGGGCTGCCCCGGGGCGGTGTTCCGGTGGCGTTCGAGGTGGCCGCGGCACTGGACGCGCCGTTGGACGTGATTGTGGTGCGGAAGCTAGGCGTCCCGTTCCAGCCCGAGCTGGCCATGGGAGCCATCGGCGAAGGCGGTGCGCGGGTGCTGGACAAGCACATCATCTCCCATGTGCGCGTGACGGAATCCGAGCTTGCTGCCGTTGAAGAACGGGAGCGCGCCCTGCTCGAGTCGCGGGTGGCCCGGTTCAGGAAAGGGCGGACCCGCACCGAGCTTGCGGGCCGCACCGCCGTGATTGTCGACGACGGAATCGCCACCGGATCCACGGCCCGGGTTGCCTGCCGCGTCGCCCGCCAGCTCGGCGCGGCAAAGGTGATCCTGGCGGTGCCGGTGGCGCCGGCGGACACCCTCGCGGACCTCACTGAACCGGACGAAATCGTCTGCCTGGCCACGCCCCGCCAGTTCACCGCCGTCGGGTACCACTACCGTGACTTTTCGCCCACGGGCGACGACGAAGTTGTGCTGTTGCTCGATGCGGCAGCGAAGCGGCTGCACAGCGCCCAGACCGTTGCCAACGGGACGGCCGTGGATGAGGACGTCCAGATCGAAGCGGGAGAGGCGCAGCTCCAGGGGCACCTGTTCCTGCCGGCGGCGGGGGCCGCCGTCGTGGTGTTCGCGCACGGAAGCGGCAGCAGCAGGCACAGCCCCCGTAACCGTTTTGTGGCGTCCTTCCTCCAGCGGGCGGGCCTGGGAACCCTGCTCCTGGACCTGCTCACTCCGGCCGAGGAACTCAACCGCGCCAATGTGTTCGACATCGCGCTGCTTGCCGGCCGGCTCACTGCGGCGACGGCGTGGCTCGGCGAGCGGCCGGACACCGCCGGGAGCCGCATCGGGTACTTCGGTGCCAGCACGGGAGCCGGTGCCGCATTGTGGGCTGCGGCGGAACCCGGCGCCCGGATAGATGCCGTGGTGTCCCGGGGCGGCCGTCCGGACCTTGCCGGCCAGCGGTTGTCCGCCGTCCGCGCCCCCACCCTCCTGATCGTGGGCGGGGCCGACCGCGAGGTGCTGGAACTCAACCGCTGGGCCCAGGCGCTGCTGCGTTGTCCCAGCCAGCTGTCCGTTGTCCCGGGGGCAACGCACCTCTTCGAGGAACCCGGAACATTATCTGAAGCGGCGGCGCTCGCCAGGGACTGGTTCCTCCAACACCTTCAGCCGGGCGGGGAAGAGGCCGGGGACTGATTCAGGCGCCGGCCCCGCAGTATCTCCTCATACAAGGAGACGTGATCGGCCACCATCCGCCCCACGCTGAAGCGCAGCTCAGCGGCCCGGCGACAGGCAGTCCGGTCCAGTCCGGGGGCCAGGGCCAGGGCATCGGCCAGTTGATCGATGCCGGTCCGGAGGTAGCCGGTGACGCCGTCGTCCACGATTTCCGGTGCCGCCCCCGAACCGGTGCCCACCACGGGGGTGCCCGTTGCCAGCGCTTCGATCATCACCAGTCCGAAGGGCTCCGGCCACTGGATCGGGTTGAGGAACGCCACGGCGCCGCCCATCAGCTGGTACTTTTCCGCCGCGGTGATTTCTCCGAGGAATTCCACTTCCGGCCCCAGGAGCGGGGCCACCTGGCTGTCGAAGAAGTCCTGTTCCTCCGGGCCCTGGATGCGGGCGGACATCAGCAGCCTGACGCCTGCCTGACGCGCGATCAGGATGGCCTCCCGCGGGCCCTTGTCCGGGCTCATCCGCCCGAGGAATGCCGCGTAGCCGCCGCTGCCGTCTCCCACCGGCACGGCGTCAACGTCGATACCGTGGTGGATCACCCGGGCGATCGGCACACCGGCGGCGTCAGCCGCCTGTCGATGCGAGATGGCCACCATGGCCACATCGGGTCCCATCAGCCGGTAGAGGTCGCCCAGCTGCGAGCTGAACGGCCCGTGGTTGGTGGTGACCACGGGCAGCGAGGCCGGGCGGTAGCGGAAGAAGGGGCCGGCCACCGTGTGGTCATGGACAAGGTCCACGTCCGTCAGGGCGGCATAGGCCAGGGCCACATGGTAGAGCTCGGCACCTGCGGACCAGGTGGCGGCCGATCCGGCGCTGGGCGGAGGCATGTCCGGCACCAAGGGAACCGGGCAGGTGCTTCCGGCCGGGGCGGCCAGCAGCACGTCGTGACCGGCGGCAACGAGTCCGCGGGCCAGCCCGTCCACCACCACTTCGGTGCCGCCGTAGCGGGGCGGGGGCACGTGCAGCCAGGGCGGAGCGATCAATCCGATTCGCACGTTGGGTCATCTCCTCGTATCCCGGGGACGCCGCGTCATTCCGCCAGTTCAGACTCCCAGCCGCGGCAAGGGTTTCCCAGTGCCTTTAGTCCCGTTACGCTGTCCCTTGAGCCACTGTGTCCGTCTTGGTACTGTGTTGGTATCAGTCTGGGGTTGATGCATTAGGAACTCGGTGAAGCAGTCCGCCGTGCGTGTCTCGCTGCCTTGGGGAGTCGCATGAGCCCGGACCTTCCGGTAGTTACGAAGTATCGGTCACATCAGCCCGCTGGCGGTGGCCTGAGCAGCCTTCCCTTGTTGGATGCGCCTGCATCCGCCGTAACCAACGGCGGCCGTCATAATCCCGGCGTTCGGTGGCCCCATGTGGCGTGAACCTATCCGGAGGCGCACCGAGGACCTGTTGCGCGACTTCGTGGCCCGGGCAGATGAACTGGTGCGTGCCCAGGACCAGATGCAGGGCCTGCTGGGCGCCGTGGTTTCACTCACTGAAGACCTTAGCCTCGAAGCTGTCCTGGACCGGGTGGTGCAGTCCGCCTGCGAGCTGGTGGGCGCGCGGTACGGCGCGCTGGGCGTGATCGACGGCGAGCACGAGCTCGGGCACTTCATCACGGTGGGAATCGACGACGACGGCGTGCGGCTGATCGGCGATCCCCCCTCGGGCCGCGGAGTCCTGGGGCACCTGATCCGCCAACCCGAGGTACTCCGGCTGGACGATCTCGGCGCACATGAGATGGCCAGCGGCTTCCCGCCCAACCACCCCGACATGAAGACTTTCCTTGGGGTGCCCGTCAGGGTCCGTGGTTCTGTCTTCGGAAACCTCTACCTGACAGAGAAGCTCGACGGCGGGCCGTTCACTGCAGAGGACCAGGAGCTCGCTTCGGCTTTGGCGGCGGCCGCCGGCGTTGCCATCGAGAACGCCCGGCTGTACGAGGACACCCGCCGGCGCCAACGCTGGCTGGAAGCCGGGCTGGAAGTCAGCGACCAGCTGAGTTCGGCGCTGTTCCCCGGCGAAACCGACAACCTGGACCTCGTCGCTGAGCGGGCACTGACGGTCTCGGATTCGATCCTGGCCGTGATTGCCTACCCGGATGCCGACGGAACGCAGCGGTGCCGGACGATGGTGGGTGTCCAGTCCCTTCCTGCCGGCCAGGAGTTGCCGGCATCCAAGGTCGTCGCTGACGTCCTTGATACAGGGCTGTCCGCTCTCGTGCGGGACCCCAACGAGGTTTTCGGGCCCGGAACGGACGAGAAACTTGGTTCGCTGCTGGTGGCTGCCTTGGGACGCAAGAGCAGCGAACGCGGCCTGTTGATCCTGGCACGTCCGGCAGGAGGCCCGCTGTACCTCCAGTCCGACCTGCAGTCCTCCGCCGTTTTTGGTTCGCGGGTGGGGCTGGCACTGGG
This sequence comes from Arthrobacter sp. GW460-12-1-14-TSB2, assembly GCF_059423525.1. Taxonomy (NCBI): domain Bacteria; kingdom Bacillati; phylum Actinomycetota; class Actinomycetes; order Micrococcales; family Micrococcaceae; genus Arthrobacter; species Arthrobacter sp. GW460-12-1-14-TSB2. The sequence continues at coordinate 52,811 of NZ_JBWKYC010000011.1, read as the reverse complement.
GCTGGTCAGGGCGCGGCAGAGGCGGGAAGAACAGCTGTTGTCCACGGACCGCGACAGGATCGCGCGGGACCTGCACGATCTGGTTATCCAGCGGCTCTTCGGGGCGGGGTTGAGCATGCAGAGCCTGCGCCGGTACATCCCGGACCCCGTGGCCCAGGAACGCATCTCGGCCGTGACAGCCGAATTGGACAGCACCATCCATGAACTCAGGGACACCATCTACTCGATGCGGACGGGCCACGGGCAGAAGGAACCACTCACCGGCCTCATCATGCGGACCATCCACGAAGGGATCCGCAACTCGGAATTTTCACCCAAGGTCCAGCTGACGGGTCCTGTGGACGAAGCGGTTCCCGACGCCGTCGTGGAGCAGCTGCTGCCGGTGCTGTCCGAGGGGCTGAGCAACGCGGTGCGGCACTCAGGTGCCGACGAAATCGACATATCCCTTTCGGCCCAGCCGGACTGTGTGGAACTCAGGATTACGGACAACGGCTGCGGTTTCGAGAACCCCGAGCGCGTCAGCGGCATCGCCAACATGAAGCACCGGGCCATGGCCCTGGGCGGCGAGTGCTCCATCGAGAGCAGCCCCGGCCACGGTACCCGGCTGACCTGGACCGCCCCTTCAGTGTGACCCGGAAGCCGTGACCGCGGCAGCCGGCGTTAGCCGCGCAACTCGAAGCCCAGCTTCGTAAGGATTCCCGCCACCTGGAGTGTCACCGTGGCCCGGGCAAAGCGCGTTTCCTCGCTGATCTCGCGGTTGGTCATGCCCTGGCCCATGAGAGTGAGGACCCTGAGTTCCTGTGAGCTCAGCCGGCTGTGACGGCGGCTCACCTGCGTTTTGTACAGGCCTTCCATGACTTTGCGTTCGACGCCGGGCTCCAGCAGCGATTCGCCCGTGGCCACCCGGCGGATTCCCTCAAGGAGCGCGGTCCCGGGCAACTGCCGGAGCACATAGCCGGCCGCCCCGGCCAGTACCGCGCTGCTGAGGGCGTGGTCGTCGTCATAACTGCTCAGCAGCAGGCACCGGAGTCCAGGGTTGTCGGAGAGGATTTCCCGGCAGACTTCGATGCCGGTGCCGTCCGGGAGATGGGCTCCGATCACCACCAGGTCGGGGCTCAGCGCCGGGATGCTGCGGCTTGCCTCGGAGGCCGAGCCGCTCTCGCCAACCACGTCGAAGTGCGCCTCTTCGAGCAGTTCGCGCAGTCCCACCCGGACCAGGGCGTGGCTATCCAGGATGTATACGCGCGTCCCCCCAACAACGTCCTTCCCGATTGCTGGGTCAGTGGCCACCGTGAGCATCACCCAGTCCTTGCTTCATCGGATCGGCGACGGCCCCGCCCGTATGCCCGCTGCCGCTTCGGCGGTTGTGGAATGCGTAGTACAGCAGATAGGCGCCGGCCAGCAGCGGCACCACCGCAGTCAGGTACTCCACGGTGCGGAAGGTGACGGTGGCTTGAATGGCAAAGGCCAGCCCCAGGGTGGCCAGCACGGCGGCCGGAATCAGGGGCCATTTCATCCGCTCCGGGGTGAACGACACCGTGGCGAAGGTTGCGGCGAGCCCCAGGAACAGCACGGCGGCCACCGGCGTTCCGTCCAGCCCCTGCGGCAATGCCACGATCAAGGCGAGCGTGAGCATGACACCGCACGGAATCAGCGCCCACCAGTTGGCCCGCTCCCGGAAGTACACTGCCGCGAAGCCGGCGGAGAGGAAGAGAAAGAATATCGAGCCCGGCCAGTCGCCCGCAGAGCCGGGCCACAGCTGCGTGGTGGTGACCACCGCGGCCAGCCCCAGGAGGGCAAACCCCGGGATGGCCGCCCACCAGTTCGCGCGGCTCCTGAGAAACACCGCCAGGAAGGCGGCGCCGGATGTCCCGAAGATCAACGGCCACACCAGCAGTGCGGTGTCAAGGACACGCAGGGCGTCCAGCAATAACAGGACGCCGGAAAGCAGGAGGACTGCGCCTGCGATGATGCTCGCAGTTGCTGCTTTCATGACGACGCTCCCGGGACTTGGCACGCGGTGATTGCCGCGCTCATGCATTCAGGTTAGGGCTTGAACGAGAACCGGGAGCAGGGCACAAAGTCACTGAACGCCCTGAGGTTCCGCAGGGGAGACGCCCGGCTTCACCCGGCCGTTGGACCCGGTTCCGGTTCGGCCACTTTGGAGTCCTGGCCCACCACCAGGACGGGGCAATGCGCATGTGCGGCGCAGGCTCCGCTCACGGATCCCATGACCTGCGAGAGGAAACCGCCTTCCCCGCGCCGGCCCACCACCAGCAATTGGGCATCGCGGCTTTCATCCACCAGGGTCTTTGCCGGCGGCCCGAACTTCACCGTGCGGGACAGCCGCGCCGGAGGAGATGCCCCGAAGGCCCTCTCGATGGCCTGGTCCACCAGGCGCTTCGCTGTTTCCTCGAGTTCCTCCATGCTGGGCACGCGCCCGGCAGGCATGTGGGAGGCGAGGTAGAAATCGGAGGTTCCGAGGCACGTGATGACCTCCAGCGGGGCGTTGAGGCTGCCGGCCATCCGTCCGGCGAGCTGCAGCGCAGCCGTGGAGAATTCAGAGCCGTCCACGCCCACCACAATGCGTTCTTCAGTGTTCATGGGTTCCAGCGTGCGCCTACCCGGGACGCCTTGCCTAGGGTCCAAAGACACCGCGATCCGTCCGTGACTTTTGGCTCTATTGACTTAAGCGCCGCATGGACGATCCTTAATATCAATCCGGTTCGGAGGTCAACGATGCCGCTTTCTGAACATGAAAGGGACGTCCTCAGGCAGATGGAGCAGTCGCTTCACGAGGATGATCCGCAATTCGCCGCGCGCATGGAGGGCCAGTCGTGGTCATTGATGCGGCGCGTAGTCCTCGGTGCCCTGTGCGTGGTCTGCGGATTCCTTGCGGTGATCGCGGGCGCGGTCGTACAGCTTATGTACTTGGGCGTCGCCGGGTTTGCCGTGATGGTTGCCGGCGGCTACTACGCCTCCCTGGGCTTCAGTCCGAGCCGGCTTCCGTTCGGGCGCCCGAGCATGGGCCTGCCGGGCCAGTCACAGCACATCTGACGAGCCTGCACCGATGACTTCACGCAGCCGGGTGCCCGCGGCCGCCCCGGATTCCGGACGCTCCCTCCCTGGCCGCCAGCTTCTGCGCTGGGCCTGGATCGCCGTTGCGGCCATTCCCGTCGCGTTCATGGCCGGCATGGTCATCGGCGAAGGGCTGCTCGCACTGCAGGGTTACGACAGCGGGGACCCGCTACCTCCGGGCGTCATCGTGAGCGCGGCGGGACCCGCCCTGCTGCTGATCCTGGCACCGGAGCTGGCTGCGGCGGTGCTCGGATTCAGGGCGCGTGGCCGAGGCGAGGCATCGGGCATCATTCCGGCAGTCATCGGCATCGTGGCGGCCGCTTTCACCATCATCACCAACACCCTTCCCCTTTTGCTCCGGCTTGGCTGAAGTCCGCCGGCGGGCGGGGACGTTCTTTCCTAGGACTCAGAGGGCCAGCCAAATGGGCTGCATCCGTGCAGCCGCGCCTCTAGGGTGGAATGACGACGGCGGCAGGCAGTTGCGGACGACCGGCCGCCGACAACTACCCAGAGGAGTTCCTGATGAGAGTTGCTGTTACCGGCGGAAGCGGAAAGCTGGGCAGGAGCGTGGTGCGCCGGCTTTCCGAGGACGGCCACGACGTCCTGAACCTGGACCGCACGGGCACCAGGGGCCGCGGCTTCACCGAGGTGGACCTGCGCAACTACGGGCAGGTCCTGGACGTGATCCTTGGCCTCGACGACCGTCACGGGGGATTCGACGCGATCGTGCACCTGGCGGCCATTCCGGCTCCGGGCCATGCGCCGGACGCGGCCACCTTCGAGAACAACATGCTCGCCACCTACAACGTCTTCCAGGCTGCGCGCCGGGCCGGAGTCAAAAAGCTGGTCTACGCCTCCAGCGAGACGGTGCTGGGACTTCCGTTCGACGTCGATCCTCCCTACATCCCCGTGGACGAGGAATACCCGGCCCGGCCGGAAAGCACGTACTCCCTGGTCAAGCACCTGGAGGAACAGCTGGCCATCCAGCTCACACGCTGGGATCCGGAATTGAGCATCACCGGCCTGCGCTTTTCCAACGTGATGGACCCGGAGGACTACGAGGATTTTCCCTCCTTCGACTCCGACGCCACGCTGCGCAAATGGAACCTGTGGGGCTACATCGACGGCCGGGACGGCGCGCAGGCGGTGGCCCGCGCACTGGAGAACGCCCGGCCCGGGTTCGAGGCGTTCATCATTGCCAACGAAGACACGGTCATGAGCCGGTCCAGTGCCAGCCTCGCGGCCGAAGTCTTCCCGGGCGTCAAGGTGGTCAAGGAACTCGGCGAACACGAAACGATGTTGTCCATCGACAAAGCCAAGCGCCTCCTGGGATTCGCTCCGGAGCACACCTGGCGCACGTATCACTCGAACCGCACCACGCCCACCGAGGACTGAGGAGAACTATGCAATACCGCACACTAGGCAACAGCGGCGCCGTCGTATCCAACTACGCGTTGGGAACCATGACCTTCGGCGCCGAAGCCACCGAGGAAACGTCCTTCGCCATCCTCGACGACTACTTCGCCGCAGGCGGCAACTTCATCGATACCGCTGACGTCTACAGCCAAGGGGTTTCCGAGCAGATCATCGGGCGCTGGCTGGCTGCCCGTCCCGAGGTCAGGGACCGCGCCGTCCTCGCCACCAAGGGCCGCTTTCCCATGGGCCAGGCACCGAACGACATCGGAACCTCCCGACGCCACCTCACCCGGGCCCTGGACGACTCGCTGCGCCGCCTCGGCGTCGAACAGATCGACCTGTACCAGATGCACGCGTGGGATCCCATCACGCCGCTGGAGGAGACGCTGCGCTTCCTGCATGACTCGGTCAGCAGCGGAAAGATTGCCTACTACGGCTTCTCCAACTTCCTGGGCTGGCAGCTGACCAAGGCGGTGCACCTCGCCAAGGCCCACGGCTGGAGCGCGCCGGTGACGCTGCAGCCGCAGTACAGCCTGCTGGTCCGGGAGATTGAGTCGGAGATTGTTCCGGCGTCGCTGGACGCGGGGATCGGCTTGCTCCCGTGGTCCCCGCTGGGCGGCGGCTGGCTCTCCGGGAAGTACAAGCGCGACGAGGCACCGGAGGGGGCCACCCGGCTGGGCGAGAATCCCAAGCGCGGCATGGAAGCCTGGCAGGCCCGCAACGACGATCCGCGGACGTGGGAGGTCATCGGAACCGTTGAGAAGATCGCCGCGGACCACGGAGTGAGTGCCTCGCAAGTAGCGCTGGCGTGGCTGGCGGACCGCCCTGCAGTGACGTCGGTGATCCTGGGGGCCCGCACCACCGAGCAGCTGGCGGACAACCTTGCCGCTGCGGACCTTGAACTGACTGAGGAGGAAACCCGGCGGCTCACGGAGGCCAGCCGGCCCCGGGTTGGCGTGTACCCGTACGGTCCCATGGCCCAGGAGCAGCGCAGCCGGAAGATCGAAGGCGGCCGCTAGCCAGCAACGGCGGGGCCCCGCCGCTTCGGGCCCCGCCGGGGGATAGGATCTGTTTACTATTCGCTGGGGGAGGACGGTAAACGTGGCAGGATCGCGGCAGCGGAACGTGGCTATTTTCCTGGACATGGAGAATCTCTTCGGCGGGTACGGGAACGACGTCACCTCCGTGCCGCTGGCGAGGGTGGTGCGTGACATTGAAAAGGTCGTTGGGGACACGGGCCTTGGCGGGCAAACGGCGCTGGCACGTGCATATGCCAACTGGGGCAGGCCGGACATGGCCGGGTACCGGAGCCAGCTGCTGGCCCACAACATCAAGCCCGTCCAGATTTTCTCGTTTGACCAGAGCAGCAAGAACGCCGCGGACATTGAGCTGGTGGTCGACGCACTTGAAGTGGCCGCGGACATGCCGTGGATTGAGCTTTTTGTGATCGTCAGCGGCGACGGTGACTTCGTCCCGCTCCTGCGGCGCCTGCATGCGCTCGGAAAACGTTCACTGGTTGCCACAACGTCCCAGCCGAAGGCCGGCGTCGTGAACAAGGTCCTGCAGTCGGTGGCCGACCATTTCCATGTCATCGACATCCCGGCACCGGCCCGGCCGGCGGCCAAGACGCCCGCCGCGAAATCGGCGCCGGCCGGGCCGGCGAAAAAGAAAGCCGGAGCGCCGCACACCGAGCTTGAACTCTACAAAGCCAGTGTCCATGCGTTCCTCAAGGACGATCCCACCCTCTGGGTGAAAGGCTTGGTCAACGTGGGCCGCCTCGGCCAGCTCCTGCGGGGCCGCTGGCCCAACGTGACCTACAAGACCTTCGGCTACAAAACCCTGACGGCGTTTGCCGAGGAAGGCTGCGGACTCAAAGTGACCAACACGCCCGCCACCGGATCGGCGGCCGGCGCCAAAGCGTGACCGCGTCCCTCAGCTGACGGGAACAACCTGGTAGCCGTCGTCCTTGGACACCAATTGCCGGCCGTGGTTGCCGTCGAACCGCAGCCACATGACGGCCGAATCCTGGGTGGCGTCTTCCACCTCGCCGGTGCGCACCATCCGGCCGTCAAGCCGCAGTTCAACCCGGCTGCCAATCAGCTGCTGCCAGTCGTCGGCTGTCCCGGGCTCGGGGATGGAGGCGGTCATTCCAGGTCCTTCTCTGTGATCGCTAACAGTTATGGAATGCTATCCGCGCCGGAACTGTGAAGCAAATCACATTTCCGGTGTGGGCGGGTTCTGCGGGCCAAGCGGGGCGGCCAGCCTTGCTGCCGGAAGAAGCACAAGCAGGGGGGGGGCGGGGGGGGGGG